>NZ_JBPODR010000009.1:0-95473 GCF_051201035.1 Thermoanaerobacterium thermosulfurigenes | reverse complement strand
AATAGCATTGATATACATGAGGGCTTCTTTGAAGATTGTGAGAATCTGAGAATGAGTGAGATATTAAAAGAAAATCAAAGATTATAGAGGGAGGAGAAGTAATTTGTCGCTTAGGAAGATTGTATTTTTATTAATTATAGTAGAAGTGATGCAGATTGTTACATTTCCTATGGCTGATCAGCAAAGTCAATTAAACAATATTCAAAAATCTTTGAATGAGTATAAAACAGAACAATCTCAAATAAACGGTCAAAAAAAGGAAGTTTCAAATGAATTACAAGATTTAGATAAAAAAATTAGTGATACTCAAAAACAATTAAACAGCACAGAATTAAGTCTTTATGATTTGAATTTAAAATTAAATTCTATACAAGCAGAACTTAATAATGCAAAAGATACCGAAAATAAGCAAAAAGAGTTATTGAAAGAACAAGTACATGCAATTTATACATGTGGACAAGTAGGTTATTTAGATATATTGTTTAATTCGAAAAATATAGATGATTTTTTGAACAGATTAGAATTGATAAAAAGCCTTCTAAGTTTTGATAATAATTTGCTTATTGACTATCATAAACAAACTTTAGTAATTAAACAGAAAGAAAATCAGATGGTTTCTTTACAGCAAACAATAAAAAAACAGGAAAATTTTTTGCAAGATAGAAATAGAGATTTACAGTATGCATTAGTATCTCGAGAGGGAATAATGAGAAGTTTGGATAAGCAAAGCCAATATATACAAGAGCGGGAAAAAGAACTTGAGAGAGAATCACAACAAATAGAGAATATAATAAGAAGTGAGCAGGAAAAATCTTTAGATGGAAAAATAAATGCAAATTCAAATGGTAAGTTAGCTTGGCCTTGTATCGGTCCAATAACTTCTCCATTTGGCTATAGAGGTATAAATCCATATACTGGGAAGCCAAATGATTTTCATCCAGGAATAGATATTGGAGTTCCTGATGGAACACCAATTCGTGCTGCTGCAGACGGAATTGTCAGTTATTCAGGTTTAATGGAAGGTTATGGCAATGTAGTAATAATTAATAATGGAAATGGAATATCTACACTTTATGCCCATAATGAAAAATTGCTTGTTGTCGTTGGTCAAAGAGTGTCAAAAGGAGAGATTATTGCGTATTCCGGGCATACAGGATGGGCTACGGGTCCTCATTGTCATTTTGGTGTTTACGTTAATGGTATTCCAGTTAATCCGTTGTTATACTTGAAATGAAATACTGATTGTAAAAAAACAAATGTTTTAGGTAACTGAGGAGATTTATCATGCTTGATAGAAAACTTATAAAAAATTTTGATTTTGTTTTATTTACATTAGCTATTCTAATATCGATTATAGGAGTAATTGTAATTACAAGCGCATCTCATGTTGCAGCAACAGGCTCTTTAAAACAGACCATAACCCAGTCAGTTTCAATAGCAATAGGTGTTATTGCTCTTTTGGTAATCACACTTTTTGACTACAACTTATTATCGAATTATTCTTTACAGCTTTATATATTAAACATTTTATTATTAGTTTCTGTTTTTTTGATAGGCAAAGAGATCAATGGTGCTAAGACGTGGATTGTAATTGGTCCAATATCTTTAGAACCTGTCGAAATATCAAAAGTTTTTTTAATAATTACGTTGGCCAGTTATTTAAAAGATAAAGATGAAATTACAAATTTTAAAGAATTGATTTATCCGCTTATTTTGGTAATTATACCTTCAATCATTGTTATATTGCAACATAGCCTTGGATCGGCGCTGGTATTTATTGTAATTTTTATAGGTATGATTTTTATATCAGGAATAAGGTTCAGAGTGTTTTCAGAATTAATTGGCTCTAGTATAGCAGTTATGCCAATAGTGTATAAGCTATTAAAACCATATCAGCGGAAAAGGCTTTTATCATTTATAAATCCAAACCTTGATCCTTTAGGTGCTGGATATCATGTTATACAGTCGATTATATCTGTTGGATCAGGTATGTTTTGGGGTGAGGGATTATTTCATGGAACAGAGACACAATTGTTTTTTTTACCAGAGTCACAAACAGATTTTATTTTTTCAGCGTTAAGCGAAGAATTAGGATTTATTGGTTCAGTAACTTTGATTTTACTATATAGCTTGTTACTATATAGAGCTTGGAAAATCGCATATAATGCTAAGGATAAGTTTGGAAGACTAATTTCGATTGGAATACTATCAATGTTTGCGTTTCATGTCTTTGAAAATATTGGGATGGCATTAGGCATAATGCCGATAGCGGGGATACCTCTACCATTTGTTAGCTATGGAGGAACTTCGCTGATTGTTAACATGATGTCAATAGGATTGTTGATAAATATTGGCATGAGAAAAAATAAAATTAACTTTTGAATAAATTATTTTAAATAAATTTTTACACATTGTTCATAATTTTTTCACAAATAGACTATATAATTATATTCGAAAGTTAAAGCCTCTCCTTGACCTCCCTTATTAATAATTAATAGCAGCCCGAATTCTTGTGGGCTGCATTTTACTTTTTAATATTATTTTCTTACAAAAAGTTAACAAATTATTCAACAATTTTTTAAAACTAAAGTGTATAATTAATAGTTAAGTACTGATTAATATTTTTTACCAGAAAGGAAGGATAGGATGAAAAAGAAATACATTGCCATCATTGTTGCCTTAGTCCTTATTGTTGGCAGCACAGCTTATTATTTTACAAAGGTAAAAAACACTCAGAAAACATCAGGAGCTCCATACGCCACAGTAACAAGGGGAAATATAGTTATGCATATAGACGGTTCAGGAAATCTTGATGTTGATAAAAGGGTGATAACGTTAAAAGGCAATGGTACAGTGGCAAAAGTTTATCACAAAGTTGGCGATAAGGTAAAAGCAGGTGAGTTACTTTATCAAATAGAAGACGACAATTTAAACGAACAGGTACAAAATGCTCTTATAAGTGTACAGCTTGCTCAACAGCAGCTTGATAATGATACTAAAACATATAATAATACTGTGTCAAATCAGAATATTGTATCGCCATATTCAGGAATTGTTGATAGTGTAAATGTTTCAACAGGGCAAAACGTCAATCCCGGAACAACTATAGCTACAATTGCTGATTATTCCAATGCGACTGTGAGAGTGCCCTTTAATGGTTCCCAGATAAACGACATAAAGGTTGGACAAAGCGCAGATATATATTTATATGACTCTTTTGCAACAGTAACTGGTACTGTGACAGATGTTTCAACGCAAGCCATACCTGTCAATGGTGCACCGTATTACTATGTAACAGTAACATTGCCAAACCCAGGTGCATTGACAGATGGAAGTAAAGTGCAAGTTACAGTACATACAAGTGCTGGTGATGAAAGAGCGATTCAAGATGGCACACTTAGCGTCAAAACAACTAATATAGTTTCATCACAAATACAAGGAACTGTAGCAAGCGTCAATGTAAAGCAAGGACAAAAAATAAATGCTGGTACGATATTAGCAACATTGACAACTAATGTAGATGATACGGCAATAAAAAGAGATCAGTTGAATCTGCAGCAGGCTCAAAACAATTACAATAATCTGCAGAGTCAGCTAAATAATTTAAGCATATATGCACCTATTGATGGTGTCATCATTTCACAAAATATAAATGAAGGAGATGAGCTTGGTTCAAATTCTTACAGTGCATCTGCAAGTAGCAGCACAAGTTCAAGCAATAACAACAGTAGTAGCTCCAACAGCAGTGGCAATGTTGCTGTAAGCAGTTTATCATCGCTGACAAGCCAAGCGGAAACGGCCGTGATAATCAATGACAGTAATTATTCTGTAGATGTACCTATAGACGAAACCGATATTAGCAAGATTAAAGTTGGGCAAAAAGTTACTTTGACAACAGACGATTTACCTGGAGAAACTTTTGATGGAACGGTTACGGAAATATCGTCTATTCCAACTATACAAAATAATGTGGCTTCTTATGATGTGACTGTATCATTGCCGTATACAGATAAGTTGAAGTTAGGACAAACAATGAATGCTTCGATAATCGTGGCAGAGAAGAATAATGCACTTCTATTACCAATTGAAGCAGTTCAGACTAATGGAAATAACAAATACGTGATATTATATAATGAAAATAATTCGAATAATAGTAGCAGAAGAAGAAATATAAGACAAGTTCAAACAGGTCTTTACAACGATAAATATATAGAGATAGTAAGTGGATTAAACGAAGGCGATAAAGTATTGATATTTGGTGCTGCAGCAACTTCATCAAATGGCAGTAGCAATTACAGTGGTTTTGGCGGATTTGGTGGTGGCGGCAATTTTGGCAGTAGAAGCTTTGGCGGTGGAGCAGGAGGAGCCGGTTTTACAGTGAGACAACAATCTGGTGGGAATAGGGGTAGAAATTAGCTATGGAGAATAACGGCAAATTAAGCAAAAATGTCATAACCATGAGAAACCTATCCAAGATATACAAGATGGGAGACAACGAAGTAAAAGCTTTGGACAATATAAACTTAACCGTAGACGAAGGAGAATTTGTGTCAATAGTAGGACCATCAGGCTCAGGAAAATCCACATTGATGAATATAATAGGGTGTTTAGACGTAATGACAGAAGGAGAATACTACCTAAACGGAAACGACACAAGCAAGTTAAATGAAAACAAACTGGCTGAACTAAGATCCAGTGAAATAGGATTTATATTCCAAAGTTTCAATCTACTTCAAAAACTTACAGCATTAGAAAATGTAGAACTTCCAATGATATACAAAGGCATACCTGCAAAAGAAAGGTACAATAGAGCAGTAGAGCTCCTTACCATGGTAGGTCTGGAAAAAAGAATACACCATAAACCTACAGAGCTATCAGGAGGACAGCAGCAGAGAGTAGCAATAGCAAGAGCTTTAGCTAACAATCCGCATCTTATACTGGCAGACGAACCGACAGGAAATTTAGACTCCCAAAGTGGAAAAGAAGTCATGAAGATAATAAAAGAATTAAACGAAAGAGGCAACACCATAATACTCATAACCCACGACATAAACGTAGCAAACCAAGCAAAAAGGACTGTAAAAATAATGGACGGCAAAATATATGAATAAAAGGAAGTGCGTAGAATGGCATTGATGCAGGCAATAAAAATGTCCTTAAAAAGCATAATAGACAACAAACTTAGATCATTTCTAACCATGCTTGGAATAGTAATAGGCGTAATGTCAGTAATAGGACTGGTAAGTTTAGGACAAGGAGCCACAGAAGGAGTAACATCACAAATAAAAAGCATGGGTTCAAACCTGATAATGGTATCAATAATGGGCAGGGGTATGGACACATCGTTGTCATACAGCCAAGCCATGTCAATAGGAGACTCACCGTACATATCGCAAATATCCCCAATAATGAGTGCCAATGCATATGCCAAGTACGGTGACCAATCATACGAAGAAAACATAAGCGGAGTAAATGAAAACTATGCGACACTGAGAAATTTAAAACTTGCTGAAGGCAGGTTCATACTATCAATAGACAATGACATGAGGCAAAAAGTAGCAGTAATAGGCAGCAACGTAGCCAGTGACCTATTTGGATTCACAGACCCATTAGGCAAAACAATACAATTGGATGGAAACAACTTCACAGTAGTAGGAGTATTAGCATCAGGAGGATCATCAATATCAAACTCCTATGATGACTCAATATTCATCCCGATAAAGACGATGTTCGTATTTCAGAGAAACAGAGGAATAACTCAGATATACCTAAGCGCATCATCAGAACAATACGTAAACATAGCACAGTACCACGTAGAAAACATGCTAAACACCATATTCAAAGGCGACACAAACGCATATAGGATATTAAACCAATCAGACCTATTATCAACAGTAAACAGCGTCAGCAACACATTGTCCATGATGTTAGGTGGAATAGCAGGTATAGCATTAATAGTAGGTGGCATAGGCATAATGAACATAATGTTAGTATCAGTCACAGAAAGGACGAGAGAAATAGGTATAAGAAAAGCATTAGGAGCTAAGAAAAGGGATATACTGCTGCAGTTTATGATAGAATCGCTGACCATAAGCGGAGTAGGAGGGATAGTAGGAGTAATCTTTGGATTTATAGCATCGTATCTTATGGGACACTTCATGAACATGACAGTAAGCCCATCTGTAAATACGATATTAATATCATTCTCGTTTTCCCTCTTAATAGGATTATTCTTTGGGATATATCCTGCTAATAAAGCAGCAGGGCTTAAACCGATTGAGGCTTTGCGATACGAGTAAAGAATGGCAATGGAAATAAACATTAACAAAAAATATACACTTATTTAACAGTTTGTTAAAAATTTTGGGCTATAATGAATTTAAAATAAAATTTAATAAAACATAAGGAGGATTTTTTATGACAGGGAAAAGCAAAAAAATCATAGCGACTGCTGTTATAGGCACGGTTCTTTTGACATCAATAGCCTTTGCGGATACATCGACATCATCTTCACAGGTTAATTCAAGTTCTTCAACAAGTCAAACAGTTAAGATTAACAAAAAGTTTGACCCAATACAAACTTTAGAAAATCTTAAGACAAAAATTGAAGAGAAGTATAGTCAAGGCAAGATTAGTCAAGATGAGGAAAACAAGATTTTGGCTAAAATAAATACTGCTGAGCAGAAGATAGAAGATTTTAACAATATGACTTTAGATCAAAAAAAGCAAACGCTTATTGATGATTTTACAAATATCGTTAATAATCAAGTAAAGAATGGCAAGATTACACAAGACAAAGCTAATACTCTTATTAAGAATTTTACCGATAAAGTCAATAAATGGGATGGAAATGGCTATCCACAATTTGTCACACGTTATTTGAAGAAGTACATGGGTGTGGTACACGAAAAATTTAGTTTTATGGGAAGATTTAAAAAAGTGCTTGATGAAGCAGTTAAGAAGAATCAAATAACATCGACGCAAGAGCAACAAATACTTAATGACTTAAAAGGAAGCAAAAAAAATACTCCTACAAGCACCACGACAGTAAATTCAGATGCTTCTAACACATTATGATATTAATAATGATTACAAAGGACATAACATAATTAATATAACCTCCCTATAAAGCAGCCTAACATTAGGTTAGGCTGCATTTTTAAAATAGAGAATCATTGTAAAAAGAGGTAATCAAAATGAGGTGTCCTAATTGTAAAAGTAAAAATGTCGGTAAAATTGGAGGTAATTTATTTTTCTGCAGAGAGTGTTTTTGTGAAATAAAAGTAAAGGGCGATAAATTCATAATAAAATTGTATGATCAAGAAGGGCGTATTAAAAAAGTACAGTACGTAATATAAAAAGGGTATGAACATGCATACCCTTTTTATATTGACATATGATTAAAAAAATAATATATTAAATGTAGATATAGACATATGTTAATAAAAACAGGAAGAAGGTCTTAAATTGGTACATACTTTTTCATTAAATGGATATAAATTCGCTGTTGATGAAAACAGTGGAGCTATACATATGCTTGATGATATAGGCTATGGTATCTTGAAAGGAAGAAGTAAACTTCCTTCATACGAAGAAATAGTTGATGATTTGAAAAGCAAGTATTCAATAGATGAAATCAAAGAAGCGTATAATGAATTAAAAGAATTAGAAAATGAAGGTTTGCTTTTTGCTCCATTAATAAATCTTGAAGAAGCTGCTTCACATTTTACTGCTAAGGATAGTGTTAAAGCGTTGTGCTTACATGTTTCTCATGATTGTAACTTAAGATGTGAGTATTGCTTTGCTCAAAAAGGAGATTACAATACTGGCCGAAAATTAATGAGCAAAGAAGTTGCGTTTAAAGCGGTTGACTACTTGGTGAAAAATTCTTCAGGAAGGCGCAATATCGAGATCGACTTTTTCGGTGGAGAACCGCTTTTGAATTTTGATGTTGTAAAAGCAACTGTAGATTATGGTCGCTCTCTGGAAGATAAATTTAACAAGAAATTTTATTTTACAATTACTACTAATGGAACATTGCTGGATGATGAAAAAATAAAATTTCTAAATGAAAATATGGATAATGTAGTAATAAGTATTGATGGGAGAAAAGAAATACATGACGAAATTCGACATTATGCATCTGGAAATGGAAGCTATGATAAAATAGTTCCTTTAGCTAAAAAGCTTGTTGAAGAAAGAAATGGTAAAAGTTATTTTATACGTGGTACATTTACAAAAAAGAATAAAGATTTTTCAAAGGACGTATTTCATTTAGCTGATTTAGGATTTAAAGAAATATCTGTTGAACCTGTTGTTGGAACAGGGGATGAAATTTATTTTGATGAAAGTGATTTGCCAGAAATATTAGATGAATATGAAAATCTTGCAAAATTATATATAAAAAGATTAAAAAGTGGAAAGTCGTTTCGCTTTTATCATTTCAATCTAAATTTATACAATGGGCCGTGTCTTTTAAAAAGAATTACTGCATGTGGAGCTGGATATGAATATTTAGCTGTATCGCCAGAAGGAAATATTTATCCATGCCATCAATTTGTGGGGCAAGAAGAATTTGTTATTGGTAATATAGATGATGGTATTACAAATATAGAATTAAAAGATAAATTTAAGAACAACAATATTTTTGCTAAAGAAGAGTGCAAAAATTGTTGGGCTAAGTTGTTTTGCTCGGGTGGATGTCACGCTAACGCATACTTTACAAATAAAGATATTTCAAAACCAAATGAGATTGCTTGCATATTGCAAAAGAAAAGAATAGAGTGTGCTATAATGGTACAAGCTGCTCTTAATAATATACAATTATAATGGGGGTTTTTTATGGCATTAAGATATATAAGGGAAATTGGAGATCCAATATTGTATAAAAAAGCAAAACAGGTTGAAAAAATAGATGAACACATATTAATGATTTTAGAGGACATGGCTGAAACAATGTACAATGCAGATGGAGTTGGCTTAGCTGCAAATCAAATTGGGATTTTAAGAAGGTTGGTTGTTGTAGATATTGGGGAAGGTCTTATTGAGCTAATAAATCCAGAAATAATTTTAGAAGAAGGTGAACAAATAGATGTAGAAGGATGTCTAAGTGTACCTAATGTAACAGGAGAAGTAATAAGACCTGCAAAAGTTAGAGTTAAGTTAAAAAATCATTTAATATGGCAAAAACAATGAATATACCAATTTTAGGTATTGTGGAAAATATGAGCTATATTGTATGTTCCAAATGCGGTGAGCGAATAAATGTTTTTGGTGAAAGCAAAACGGAAGAAATTGCAAAAGAAATGAACATACCGTTTTTAGGAAGAATACCTATTGATCAACATATTGCGGAGTTGTGCGATAGAGGAGAGATTGAAAAAGTTAGTGGAAGCTATTTGGAAATTGGCATAAAAGCGTTAGAATCACTTTAATGGAATGCAAGTAAAGAGGGTATCAAAATGAAGCTTTATTTAGAATGTATACCGTGTTTTCTGAAGCAGACATTATTTGCAACAAAAGATCAGGAAGAAGAAAAACGCATTATCATATTAAAAAAGGTTATAAAGTTTTTATATGATAAAAACTGGGATACTTCACATGATGAGATAGTAAATCAAATTTATAATTTAATTAGAGAAGAAACCAGAATATTAGATCCGTACAAAGATATAAAAAAAGAAAGTAATAACATGGCGCTAAAATTATATCCTTCGTTAAAGAGTCAGTTAAATAAAATTGACGATATGGAAAAGCGACTTTATACTGCTGCAAAACTTTCAATAGCAGGGAATATTATTGATTTTGGACCATCATCTGAATTCGATTTAGATAAAACTATAAATGATGTGTTAAATAAAAAATTAGCAATTGATGATTTTGATATACTACTTAACAAAATATTAATATATGACAATCTTCTTTTTTTTGCTGACAATTCTGGTGAAATAGTTTTTGACAAAATATTTATTGAAGAGATGATAAATATAAGGAACAAACCTTTTAAAGAAATTGCATTTGTAATAAAAGGTGGACCAATAATTAATGATGCAATGATGGATGATGTATATGAAGTAGGGATAGATAAATTTCCAAATATAACTTTTTATAAAATTGGAAATGGCATGAAAGATACAGGACCGAATAGAAAAGATAAAGAAGTAAAAGGTTGGATTAAAAATTATGACATTGTAATTTCAAAAGGTCAAGCTAATTATGAAGGATTAAGTGAAAATAAAAATATATTTTTTATGCTAATATCAAAGTGCCCTGTTATATCAAAAGATCTCAACGTAGAAGTAATGGATGCAGTGATAAAATATAATATCTAAACTAAAGTATCGTTGTTTGAAAGGAGATTGCCAATGAACATTTTATATATTTCAGGAAGTCCGAGAAAGGATGGAAATACAGAATATCTTTTAAACATTTCGTTAGAAATAACAGGAGGAGAACTTATTAGGCTTTCAGATTATAATATAAAATATTGTAATTCATGTTGGGTTTGCCAAAAGACGGGCATATGTCCAGTTAAAGATGACATGAATGAAAAATTGATTCCAAAAATGTTAGAAAGTGATGGGATAGTTTTAGGTACTCCAGTTTACTTCAATAATGTATCGGCCCAGCTTAAGACATTTATAGATCGTACATGGTGTATAAAGGGTGACCTAAGAAATAAAATAGGCGGGACTATTGTTGTTGGACGCAAATATGGAGCAGAAAGTGCAATAACAGCAATTAATGCTTTCTTTTTGAAACATGAAATGATTGTAGCAAATAGAGGGGTTTCAGGAATTGGCTATGAAAAAGGCGATATAGAATTGGATGTAGAAGCAGTGGGAGCAGCAGAAAGATTAGGATACAGGATTTTGGAATTATTGAATGGCTAAAATTTTGCGCATAAATAATTATTCTGTTCCCTTAAAGCTTAATACCTTGCCAGAAAAAATATAGAAATTCATACAATTATGCACACTAACTATTTATAGCATGAGCCTCCAATTGGTTTATTTTTGGTATAATTTAATTATACCAAAGTGAAGGTCTCATGCTTTTTATAGCTAAATAATATTGAATTATCAAGGTACAGAGCTACTTTTACAAGTGCGAAGTTTGGGTATATAACTATTTATTAGCCAATAAAGATGGATAATACCATACCAAAAGCGAGAATAAAAGAAAGGGAATGATAAATATGAATAATGAAAATCTCATACAAAATAGTAAAAGCATAACATTATGGCAAATATTCATATCTTTTTTTAAAATGGGTTTTATAGCTTTTGGACCAGCTATGATGGTGGAAGCGAAAAAGAACATTGTAAAAAAATCTAATTGGCTTAGTGAAAGAGAATTTCTTGAAGGTCTTGCATTAGCACAATTGATACCAGGAGCTACATTTGTTTCACTCACTATATATATTGGATATAAATTAAAAGGATTACTAGGTGCAATAGCAAGTTTTATCGGATTTATATTGCCTCCGTTTTTTATTATGGTAATATTATCTTGGGTCTATTTTAAATATCAAACCTTAACATTTGTAAGTATTATATTTAAAGGCCTTGGTGCTATAGTTGTTGCGCTAATATTAAATGCTGTATTTGATTTAGCTAAAACTGCTACAAACAATATTCGAACAATTACTATAGCTTTAATATCCTTTATAATTTCTATATTTTATAATAATATATTTTTAATTTTATTTATTTCTGCATTATTAGGAATAATATTGTTAAGAAATAATAGTGATCTTGAAAAAGCGAATAATTTTGTGAAGTCAAGAACTGAAGTAAATTGGGTTGATTTTATAATTATTTCTGGATTAATTTTATTATTTTTTCTGTCAACTGTTTTTTCTAAAGAATTATCAAGTATGTTTGAAGTTTTTTTTAAGATTGGTGCTTTAGTATTTGGAAATGGCTTTACAATGCTACCTTTGATTCAACAAGAAGTTGTTAATATACATCATTGGTTAAGTATTGATCAATTTATGGTTGGTGTTGCTTTAGGACAAATGACTCCTGGCCCAATAGTTATTACAGCAACTTTCATTGGATATAAAGTGATGGGTTTATTAGGTGCGTTAGTTGCTACTTTAGCTATTTTTGCTCCATCTTTTCTATTAGTAGTAGTAACTTTTGGTATATATACGAAAATTAAAACAAATAAATATGTTAATTCAGCATTAGAAGGCTTATTATCATCATTTGTAGGTCTTATGACATTAGTAGTAATAAATTCCGGCAGACATTCTCTTATAGATTTTTATACTGTTGCATTGTTTATATTGTCTTTTCTTGCTCTACGTTTTACAAAATTGGATGCTAAATGGGTTATTTTATGTGGTACCGGATTATACATTATATTGTATTATGTGTTTTAGATAATTAGTTTTAAATATGGCTTCTTATTGTTCTCAGCTTGTTTTACCTAATATTTACTTGCACCAGCAAGCAAATATTAGGTAAGTTTATTATTAGCAATTTTAAAAATGAATTTATTGTAATTGAATCATTTTATAAATATAATCATTTTTAGCAGAAAAAGTTTTTACCGCTGGTTTTTATAAAGTCGATGAAATCAGATTTGGATTTTTTGTAAATCTTTTTATTGTATATGATTGAATAAATATATTTAAATTCTATGTCTTCAACCTGGACTATAGATAAGATCTTAGTATATAATTCTTTTTTTATTGCTATGTATGGCAAAATAGATAGACCGTATCCTGCTGCTACAGCTGATTTTAACGATTCAATAGACGGAGTTTCCAATTCAAATTTTAGTTTTTTAATTTCTATTCCATTGTCTATAAGTGTTTTTTCAATTATTTTTCTTAGAGTACACTTCTTGTCCAGCATAAAAAAATTATAACGAAATAACTTGTTTTTTGACAAACTTTTTTCTTTCCAATTACCATTGGCAACAAAGTACATTTTAAATTCTCCCAGTGGAATGCATGAAATATCATCATCTGTGTAACAACCTTCTATAAAGCCAATATCTATACCTTTTTCTTTAATGTTATAGATTACTTCTGCTGTTAAATTGTAATCTACATTAACTATAACATTTTCATGTCTTCGATTAAATTCGTGAATTAAGCAAGGTAAAGCATATTGACCAACATTCAGGCAGGAAGAAATTGTGAGTCTATTTGTACAGTCATTTTCGAAGCATTCCAAATCTTTAATCATATTATCGTATAAATTTAATATTCTTTCTGCATATTGATATACTAATTCTCCAGGTGGGGTAGTTATGACTCCTTTGTTGCTACGCATTAAAAGAATAACCTTTAAGTCTTTCTCTAATGCTTTTATTTGTTGACTTATAGCCGGCTGGGAGAGATATAATTCTTTTGCTGCTAATGAAATGTTCTTATGATATACGGTTTTATAAAATGCTCTCAAATTTTCAATATTCACAGTAATCCCACCTTTTTTAACAAAAAGTTATCACAGTACAACGTTTTATTTTGCTAAGTTTTATTATACTATAAAGTTTGTTATAAATAAAATTAATATTATATAAGAATTTTAAATAACATAAAGAATAAAAATATAGTGTATAATAAAATTGAAATGTTAAAATAATAACATGATGAGGAGGTATTAAAATGGGAAATGATGTTAAACCCACATATACTTTAGATGAGAGAGGTGAAGTATGTCCAATTCCAGATGTAGACACGAGAAGAAAACTTAAGGAAATGAGATCAGGAGAAATTCTTGAAGTACTTATTGATTATGCACTTTCAAAAGAGAGAATTCCGGCTGGGGTTAAAGAAGTAGGAGGTGAGGTTATCTCTATTGATGAAATTGGATCCAGTGAATGGCGAATTTTAATTAAGAAGCTATAAAAATAAAAAAATGGGGGAGATCTTATGGATTCAAGGCTCCAAGGATTTTTTGTAGGCATACTTTTTGGTATAGTTTTGCAAAGAGGTAGGATTTGTTTTAACTCTGCTATTAGGGATGTCAAAATGACAAAAGACAATTATCTAATGAAAATAGCTTTGCTTGCAATATTGGTAGAAACAATAGGATTTCAATTTGCAGCACAAATGGGCTGGATTAAATTAAGCCCAATAGCATTTGTGCCACTTGCTCAGATAGTTGGAGGATTTTTGTTTGGAGCGGGAATGGTATTGGCAGGAGGATGTGCTAGTGGTATTACTTACAGGATAGGCGAAGGATATATAACTGCTTTTGTTGCTGCGGTGTTTTTTGGAGTTACGGCTTCAGCAGTAAGAGGTGGACCTTTAACATTTGTTAATAATTGGATGGGTAAAGCCATAACTACTACAAATAATCCAGGCGGATTTTATGCAGCGAAAGACGGAATTGTTAATTTAACTTTGGCGAATCTTTTAAATATAAATCCTTGGATTGTAGCAATAATTTTCACAATTTTACTTTTTATTATACTAATATTTTGGAAAACTACAAAAAGAGATGTTTCTGGTTTTAATTGGATTACAGCGGGTATAGCATTGGGACTTGTTGGAATTATAGCATATCTATCACAAAAAAGCTATCCTCTAGGTATAACAGGAGGTTGGGTAAACCTTTTTAGAACAACTACTGCTAATTTGGATCCAACTCAGCCTATTCCGTATAATTGGATCGGTATGGAAATAGTCGGAATTATAATCGGAGCATATTTAGCAGCACTTTATTCTAAAGAATTTAAATTAAGGATTCCAAAAGATCCTAAAACATTTGTGCAGGTGGCATTAGGAGGTATTTTGATGGGGCTTGGTGCCGGAAGTGCAGGAGGATGTAATATAGGGCATATTCTTTCTGGACTTCCACATCTGGCTATAAGTTCAATAGTGTTCACTATATTTGTTGTATTGGGCAACTGGCTTATGGCATGGTTTCTTTTTGAAAGAAGATAAATGGGGGAAGGGCTTTGCCCTTCCTACGAAATCTTAAAAGGAGTGAACAAGTATGCATATAACAATACAAGTAAATGTATCACCTTATACAAATGAGGATATTGATACAGCGATTCATTTAGCACAAGTACTAATGAATAGGGGGCATAAAATTTCAATATTTTTGTTTGCTGATTCTGTTATTGCTACAAATAAACTAATAAAACCTATGAAAATTGATAGGAAGATTCCATCAAAACTTCAAGAACTTTCAGATAAGGAAGTAGAGATTCACATTTGCGGCCTTTGTGCACAGTATAGAGGAGTTACAGAAGATATGAAAATTGAAGGCGCGGATTTTTCAGGTGTACCAGAGATGGCCGCACTTATTTACAAATCAGATAGATATATTAATTTATTGCCATAGGGGGGTATAGAATGAAAAAAGTGTTGTTTGCAGTATACAATGCACCTGCAGGAAGTATATGGATTAATGAAGCATTGAGAAGTGCTTTTGGAATGTATGGAGAAGATCTTGAACCTGTTATACTTTTTTTAAATGAGGCAGTTTTGGCAGTTCGTAAACAATGTAAACCAGAAATAATTGAATGTTTGCCACTCTCTATTACATTTAAATATTTGGAGAAATACAATACCCAAGTATATGCAGTAAAAGAAGAACTTGAAAAATATAGCATAGAAGAAAATGAAATTGAACCTCATTGGAATTTAAAGACCATGATAAAAGAAGAACTTCCAGAGTTCGTACATTCTTTCGATAAGGTAGTATTCTTTTAGGAGGGGAAAAATATGGCATTAATAATTGTCAAGAAAAGTCCAGATGCTAAAATTTCAGAATTTTTGTTGAAGCTTGCATTGCCTCAGGATAAAGTTATTTTTATACAGGATGGTGTCATTTTTGCAATTGAAAAAAATCTAAAAAACTTTATAAAAGAAGGGATTGAACTTTTCGCGCTTAAGGAAGATTTTATTGCAAGAGGATTTGAAGAGAGTGAAAGCCAAATTCCTTTGATAGATTACGAAAGATGGGCTGATTTTATAGAAATGAATGAAAAAATAATTTCTTAGAAATATGATTGGCTATTATTTTGTAGATATGCTTAAAAGGATAAGCTTATCTATTAAATTCATTGCAAGAAAAGTGTAATTTTTTAATACAATAGTTGTCAAAAGCAAAGTTTGATAGCTTTTTGAGTGAAGAAAATATTTTCTAAAAAAGGAGGTTTTTTAAGTGATAGTTTTGGAAGGACTATACTATTCTAAGAATCATGTATGGCTTAAATTGGAAGGGAATAATGTATATATAGGAATAACTGATTATGCACAGGATTCTATAGGTGATATAGAATACATTGAATTACCAGAAGTGGGTACGGAATTCACTGTTGGTGATGTACTTGGAGTTTTAGAATCAGCAAAAACAGCTTCTGAAGTTTATATACCAGTAGACGGAAAAGTGGTTGAAATAAACAATAAAATTATTGATGATCCCTCTTTAATAAGCAGTGATCCTTATGATAGCTGGCTTGTACTAGTGGAACTTAAAAACAAATTGCAACTTGAGAATTTGATGACAGCCGAGGAATATAAGAAATTATTGGGAAAATAATAAAATTGGTTTTTGATGCTTTTATGAGATGGTATCCTCTGTTGATTTTGCTTTTACCACCTTTTTCATGGTGTTCAACGTAGTAAGGCAATACTACTTTACTACATAATAGCATCGTGGCAAGAAGTTGATGTCTTCAAACTTGCTTTCATTTGTTCCACTCCTATGGTTGCAGATTGTGTAAGACCTGTTGTGAATAACAGCAGACAACTGTCAATGAAATAGAAAGCTCCATCCTCTATAGGATGGAGATGGTTCACATACTTTCTACGGCACAGTCTATAAAATCTTTAATATTTATTATATTTGTAGCATCGCTTGTATATATTTTTTTGTTATTAGCTTTAAATACAAAGTATGGTGCTGAATTAAATATATCTGGTGATGCTACAATTATATCTGCTTTTTTGTTTTCTAATATCCATAATGCTACATTAATTCCTCTTTTTTCCGAAAGATTTATTTTTTCATTGCTACATATTTCTTGATTTAATATTTTTTTGTCTTTTAAATCGTATGTTATAAAAGCGAAATATGGAGATTCACCAAATTTTTTAGAAATTTCTTTAATCTCAGGCTTTTGCAGAGGAATAGCTATTTTAATTTGCTGCTTTTCGTAAGGTTCATAGTGCAATGTTATGCTATCAATATTAGGCAAATTATCATATATTTCTTCTTCTATCATATTTGATAATTTATGAGCTTCCTCTAAAGTTACTATATCGAATTTCACATCAATTTCTATAAATATGTATCTTCCAGCTTTTCTACCTTTAATTTTTGTTATTTCGCTTACTTGTGGGAATGACATAATTATACTTCTTATTTCTTCAATAGTATTATAATCTATGCTTACATCTAGCAATACCATTATGGATTCTTTAAGCAATTTCCATCCTGAATAAGCAATAAGAACAACAATCGCCATTGTTATGTACTTATCAATATTTATTTTGAATATATTCAATAAAATATTTACTGCCAAAACTAACATTGAAAGCATATCTGATTTTATATGTTCAGAATCAGCAATAATTCCAGGCGCACTATACTTGATTCCAATTTTTCTTTCAAATCTGCTGTATAAAAATATGACAAATGTTATTAAACAAAGTATAGCTATAGTTATAATTTTGCTTTCAAATGAGGAATTTAAAGATTTTGAATTTTCAAAAATACCTTTACCTATTTCAAAAGCAGTTAGTATAATTAAAATTGATACAAATGCAGATGTAAAATTTTCTATTTTATAAAGCCCGTATGGGTAGTTTTTTACTTTTCTTGAAGATAAATATATTCCTGATAACACTATAAAAGATGAAAATACGTCTAAGCCTGAATGTACAGCATCTGCTGTGAGAGCAGTACTACCAGAATATTTTCCTAAGAAATATTTTGTTATAGCTAATGCTGTATTAAGAATTATGGAATATGTAGTTACTAAGTATATGATTTTGTTGCTTAAATTTTTATTTTCCATACCTACATCTCCAAAAATTATTTTGACACATAGGATTTATCCTTTTAATATTACGAGAAAAACATTTAGGGCATACTATTTGTCTTCCTGTACCATATGGTACTTCCCAAAGATATCCACAGTCATAACATTTAAATTTCCTCATAGGCTCCATAGTTTACCTTCTTTCGTTTTTAAAAATTATTTTACTTATGTTTATTATAACATAAAAATGCTTTTTTAATATTGTTTTTTTTATAGATAAAAGTACAATTGCAAATTGTTAAACTATTTTCTTAACAAATTTTGATATTTTATTGACATAAGTTTATTATAATTTTATAATTGAGTTAATGATATGAAATAAACATTTAAAAAATAGGAGGTAATTAGATTGATAGAAACAGATGTTTTGGTTGTAGGAGGAAGCGCAGGAGGAATTCTTGCAGCATTGTCGGCAAAAAAAACTTATAAAGACAAGAAAGTAACAGTTGTTCGTATGACTAAAAAAGTGATGGTGCCTTGCGGTATACCATATATATTTGGTACGCTGAAAGACACAGCAAAAAATGTTATACCTGATTCAATGCTTACAAATGCAGGTATAGATATAATAATAGATGAAGTTTTAAAAATAGATAAAGACAACAATTTAGCAGTTACAAGAGAAAATGGTGAAATAAAGTATGACAAGATGATCATGGCCACTGGTTCATTGCCACTTATGCCAACTTTTATTCCTGGATATGATATAGAAAATGTGTATCCAATAAAAAAAGATGAAGATTACTTAAAGATCGTTCAAGAGAGCATTAACAATGCTAATGATATTGTTGTTATTGGTGGAGGTTTTATTGGCGTTGAGATGGCAGAACAAATAAAAGCATTAGATAAGAATGTGACATTGATTGAAATTGCTGATAAACTTTTGTGGCAAGCATTTGACGCTGAGTATAGCGATATGGTTGAAGCAATAATTAAGCAAAAAGGTGTAGTGATAAAAACAAATACTAAAGTTACGAAGATTTTAGGTGAAACAAAAGTAGAAGGTGTAGAACTTGAAAATGGAGAAATAGTAAAAGCAGATATTGTAATATTAGGAATGGGCGTTGTACCAAATACAAAATTAGCAAAAGAAACTGGAATAAAGCTTAATGAAAAAGGAGCTATTGTAGTTGATGAATATATGAGGACAAGTGCTGCTAATATATTTGCTGTTGGAGATTGTGCAGAGAAAAAATGTTTCTTTACCAGAAAAAATGTTCCTATTTTATTGGCTTCAACAGCTGCAAATGAAGCGAAAATTGCAGGAGTAAATGTGTTTAATCTAAGATTGGTTAAAGAAAATAAAGGAACGATAAGTGCTTTTTCTACAAAAATATATGATACTGCTTTTGCTGCTGCAGGTTTAACAGAAGTCCAAGCTAAAAAGGAAGGTTTTGATATAGTTATTGGTGAATTTTCAACAATGGATAAACATCCAGGATCGTTACCAAATGCTAAAAGTATAAAGATGAAGCTAATATTTTCAAGGTATTCTGGTGTCATAATAGGTGCTCAGATATCTGGTGGTGAAAGCGTTGGCGAAATGATAAATATTTTGAGTCTTGCTATACAAAAAGGGCTTACAGCTTCAGAGTTAAATACATTCCAAACGGCAACACATCCATTGTTGACAGCATCTCCAGTGTCATATCCTATTAACTCAGCAGCTCTTGACGCTTTATCTAAAATGTAATAATAAAAATGTAATTAACTTTTATGATTACAAAGTAAAATTAATCATAGAAATTACCTCTGTTTAAGTAAATAGGGGTAATTTTTTTATGATTATTGACATATGAAGAAATTAATTATATCATATATAATGAACATATGTTAATTACGATCTAAGCGGTGATAGAATTGGAAAATGTATCTTTACAAAATTTAATAGATTTTTTAGAAAAGACAGGTGTAAAAATCACATTAACCAGATTGATACTTTTAAAGACATTTACAGACAATCCTGATGTTCATTTTGATTTCAATAGTTTGCTGAAAATTGTCAAAAAAGAAGATCCTAATTATGGTGTAGCTACTCTTTATAGAAATTTGGACATGTTGATTAAAAAAAATATCATTTCTGTCAATACAATCAATAATGTAAAATATTATGAGATTATTACACCTCAAAAAGGCAATATTCATACACATTTGATTTGTAAATATTGTAACAATGTGGAAGAGTATTCAGGATATGAAGTCATACAATTTTTAAATTTAATTAAAGATAAGTATGGATTTGATATAAATTATGGCAGCATTAATGTATATGGTATATGTAAAAAATGTAGAGAAAAACTCAAAGAATAGAAAATTAATAGTAGCATCTTTATAAAATATAAGAGCTACTATTAATAAAATTGATTTAGTTTTGGGCTTTTATACTTAAGCTTATTAAACCTGCTAAAATTGGTATGATTGCCATTAATAAAATTGCTGATGTAATACCATTAAAATCAATGAGTATTCCAAATAATCCTACGCCAAGACCACCTATTCCTGTCCCAAATCCAAGTGCCAAGCCAGAAGCCATTGCAGCATTTTTGCTCAGCAAACTTTGAGCAAGCACGGTAGTAATTGAGAATGATGCTAAAAGCATTGTACCTGCAATAATAAGCATTATATAACTTAACATACCGGTTGTTAAAATAAAAATAAGAAAGAAAAAGCTGGAGAGTATTAATGAAGTAGTTAAAATCAACTTTTTACCGTACTTATCAGCTAACATTCCTCCAATAAGGCCACCAAGAGCACCTGCAAATAGCATAAAGAAAAGCAATTTGCTTGATAAAAGGACAGATACATTTTTATGTTTTAAATAAAGGGCTAAATACGACAACATACCATAATATGTTAATGAACGCAATGCAACGACAATCATGATTTTAGTAAGTTCTTTCCATGATTTACGTAGAGTTATAAGTAAAGGTGAATATTCTTTTTTTATATTTGAAGATGATGCATTATTTTTACTAAGAGATAAAAACAATAAAATAAAAGCAATCAAGCCTGGGATTACAAAAATAGGCGTTATTGATAAACCGTACTTTTCCACAAACGGAACAACCGTTAATGGAGTGAGAGCCCATCCTATGTTGCCTAATGTCACGAAAAAAGCTTGATTTGTGTTTCTTTTTTCAACGGAGCTAAATTCAGTTGTCATAGCAGATGCTTGTGGATGAAAAGCAGCAGTACCAATACCAGCAATTCCAGAGATTATTAAAAGCAGTGGGTAACTTTTCATTATCCCTAATAGGCTAAGCAAAACAGCCATAAACAATGTCCCAATATAGACAAACCATTTTTGATTTTTAACATCAACAATATATCCGATGATTGGTTGTATTAATGATGATGTTATTGTAAAGACAGATACTAAAAATCCTGCTTTGCCTGCACTAAGTCCTGCAGCAATTAAAAACGGCATAAGTGTTTGAATGAAATTCATGTAATAATCATTTACCATGTGAGAAAGAGAAAGAATAAATAATTTTGTTTTGTTTGTTTTTACAATGGTCATACAAAATTCCTCCTAGACAATAGTTATAAATCGTAATATTAAATAAGTAAAAATTACTATTTAGGATTTTATAACTATTTATATACAATGTCAAGTTAGAGTCTTACGACGATAGAGATAAAAAATGTCAAAATTTTTTATTTTATTATTGACATATGACAAAAATAGTGATACTATATAATTGTGAAACGGTCATAAGACCAAAATATTTTAAAGGAGTGGTTTACATGCCAAGAGGAGATGGCACAGGCCCAATGGGATATGGTCCAATGTCTGGAAGAGGTATGGGATTTTGTAGTGGCCATGGTGCTCCAGGATACATGAGTGGACATGGTATGCACAGAGGATATAGAAATATGTATTACGCAACTAAAGCACCGTTTTGGGCAAGATATGGCAGTGCTGTGGACGAGAAATCTTACCTTAATGCACAAGCCCAATACCTCAAGGATCAACTTAAATATATAGAAGACAGATTGAAGGATTTAGACGATAACGACGAAGACAAAAATAACAAGTAAATATTATGAAAAGCTGGTGGCAATTATTGCTACTGGCTTTATTTTTTTTGAAAGTACATATAAAAATTTATGCATAATTATTTTAATTTTTATGAATATAAATGTATCAGAATAGCATAAATGAAATTTTTATTTTTTAAAAAATTATTTTGAATAATTTATTGCATAATTAGCTAATATAGTTTAAACTTAATTTTGGAAGAAACTCCATTTGATATATTTGGTGCTTTATATAAGACTGTGGGAGGCAATTATAATAATGTTTGTTGGCAACAATAAATTAAGAAGCAGATTAAGCGTAAAAAATGTACTTGGAATCCTCTTTGGCACTTTTATTTATTCAATTGGAATTAATACATTTATTGTTCATGCAAGACTTTTAAGTGGTGGTGTATCTGGGATTTCTCTAATTGTACAGTATTTGACAGGACTTCCTGCCGGATACACGATTTTCATGCTGAATATACCATTGCTTATTTTAAGCTACAAGAAAATTGGTTCTCGATTTACTTTCTATACGATATTAGGTACAGCTTCTCTGTCTGTTTTTTTGATATTAACTCAGTTTTTAGATAAATTAATCAATTTTGACGATCCCATATTGTTATGCCTTTACGGTGGTGTACTTACAGGTGCAGGTATGGGAATAGTCTTTGCTAATCATGGTTCAACTGGTGGACTTGATATTATATCTGTACTGGTAAAGAAAAAATATGAGAATTTTGAATTGGGTAAGACAAACCTATATATTAATTTTTTCATAGTCTTGGCTGGAGCAATATTTATAGGACTTAAAAGTGCTTTATACACACTTGTTTCAATGTCTATAAATTCGTTTGTATTAGACAAAACGATAAATGGATTTAACAAGCGAAAGATGCTTTTTATAATTACAAATGATGAGGAAAAGATTAGCAATGCAATCATGAATGATTTAAAAAGAGGTGTTACGTTTATTCAAGCTGAAGGTGCATATACAAAGACTAATCGCAGAATACTGTATTGTGTTGTATCACTTTCACAAATTCCATATATTAAACACTTAGTTTACAGCATTGACAGCAATGCATTTATATCAATATTGGACGTTTCTGAGGTAAGAGGGAAAGGATTTATGGACGATCTTTTTTGATAAAAATTTATTGTTGAATATTTAACAACTTAGGTATATAATTTTATTATAAAAATACTAAGCCCAAGGGAATTACTGAGGGCAAGGGAAGGAGAAATTAATATATGGATAGGCAGATTGCAGATTTTATTGACGACGAGAAGATAAAAGCGGCTTTAAGATATGGTGAAAGTGCATCAAAGGATGAAGCTTTAAAAATCATTGAAAAAGCTAAAAATTTAAAGGGCATTACGCCTGAAGAAGCAGCAGTTCTTCTAAACTTGGAAGATGATGAGATTCTTGAAGAATTGTACAAAGTTGCGAGATACATTAAAGAGCAGATTTATGGCAACAGAATAGTTATATTTGCACCGCTTTATATAAGCAATTACTGTGTCAATAATTGTAGATATTGTGGCTATAAACATTCTAATGAGCAAGAACGAAAAAGACTTACTATGGATGAGGTAAGGCGTGAGATAGAAATATTAGAGGAAATGGGGCACAAAAGGCTTGCAGTCGAGGCAGGTGAGGATCCTGTAAATTGTCCTATTGATTATGTATTGGATGTTATCAAGACTATTTACGATACAAAGTTGAAAAATGGCAGCATAAGAAGAGTCAATGTAAATATAGCTGCTACGACTGTTGAAGATTATAAAAAGTTAAAAGATGTAGGAATAGGGACATATATATTATTTCAAGAGACTTACCACAGGCCCACATACGAATACATGCATCCGACAGGGCCAAAACATGACTACGATTATCACACAACTGCTATGGATAGAGCCATGGAAGCTGGTATTGATGATGTAGGCATGGGAGTCTTGTATGGACTTTATGACTACAAGTACGAGACAATAGCACTTTTGTACCACGCAAATCATCTTGACGAAAAATTCGGTGTTGGGCCACATACTATATCTGTTCCAAGGCTTAGACCTGCTTTAAATATTACTCTTGATGAGTATCCATATCTGGTGTCTGATAAGGATTTTAAAAAACTTGTAGCTGTAATACGTCTGGCTGTGCCATACACAGGTATGATTTTATCTACGAGAGAGCTTCCTGAATTTAGAGAAGAAGTTATAAGCGTAGGTATATCTCAGATAAGTGCAGGTTCTTGCACAGGTGTTGGTGGCTATTACGAAGAAATATCAAAAAAGGCTGAAACAAAACCACAATTTGAAGTAGGAGATCATAGGACGCCAAATGAGATATTGAGGACACTATGTGAGCAGCATTATCTGCCAAGTTATTGTACGGCATGTTATAGGATGGGGCGCACTGGTGACAGATTTATGAGCTTTGCTAAATCAGGGCAGATTCACAACTTCTGCTTGCCAAATGCGATACTTACATTTAAGGAGTTCCTCTTAGATTATAGCGATGAAGCTACAAAGGCTATAGGTGAAGAAACGATTGCTGCAAACATAGAAAATATTCCTTCTGAGAAGGTAAGAGAAGAAACGAAAAATAGACTCAAACGGTTAGAAAATGGTGAAAGAGATCTGTATTTTTAAGAAAATCCGGGTTATCCCGGATTTTTCCATATCTTTTTGCGGTCACCTTTGTCGTGCCCAATTATTCTATTTTCTGAAATAATCAATTTCTTGATATTTTCTATATCATTAACTACTTTAGAACCATCATCAGAAGTTTTTCCTGGATACAGAGCATACAATTTTTTATATTCATTAAGCCCCATATTTGGCATTATGACATTTGCACCTGCTCGTAATCCTTGCAAATATCCATTTTCAGCTTTGACACCTAAAGCGGTGGTAGCTGGCATATTAATGTCTGGAAGCAAAAGTCGAGTCATGGCTATCATTTTTAATACAAGATCTACATTACCACCTTTTTTGTTTTCTAATGGAGTATTTGGAGTTGGTATAAATGGACCCATTCCTATCATGTCAGCATCAATTTCTTTAAAGAAAAGAATATCTTCAGCCAGCATATCTAAAGTTTGTCCAGGTAATCCTATAAGGCATCCAGTACCTACTTCATAACCCAGTTCTTTCAAATCCATTAAACATCTAACGCGATTATCAAAACTCATATTTGGATGAAATTTTTTGTAAAGATCTCTATTTGTTGTTTCTATTCGAAGCAAGTATCTATCTGCGCCAGCTTTTTTTAGATCTGCATATTCCTTTGTTGTCAATTCACCAATGCTTAGTGTAATAGACAAATCAAGATCCTTTATCTTCTCTACGATGTTGCATAAATCTTTAATTTTAAAATATTTATCTTCACCACCTTGTAGTACTACAGTTTTTAATCCAGCATCTTTTGTAGCTTTTGCGCATTGCAAAATTTCATTTTCGTTCATCCTATACCTTTTTATTGACTTATTGTAGACTCTAAGGCCACAATAATAGCATGTTCTGCAGCAATAATTGCTTATTTCAATCAAGCCTCGTAAATGAACCACATCACCAACAAATTTTTTCCTTACTCTATCTGCGGCTTTGCAGATTTCATCAGTGTATTCAGAATTTAGTAGAGTAATAAGATCTTCCTTGCTTAATGTGTGCTCATTTTCAACATATGAAATTAAATATTTTATGTGATCATGATTAATTTGATAATCAATTCTACTCATTTCAAAAATCAGCCTCTCATTTTTTATAATTAACATTATATCATACAAAAAATAAAAATTTTAATATTTTTGTTGACATATGCCTAAAATAATTATATATTTATAATTGTATATAACGTATGTTTAAAATGTTGGAGGGTTGTTTATGAAAGTTGCGATTTCTTCAGAAGGTGATAATTTAAATTCAATTGTGGATTCAAGATTCGGCAGAGCAAGGTATTTTATCGTTATTGATACTGAATCAATGAATTACAAAGCTATTGATAATACTGCAGCATCATCTGCAGGTGGTGCTGGCACAAAGGCAGCACAACTTCTATTAGATGAGGGAGTTGACTCAATTATATCAAGTAATGTTGGACCAAATGCATTAGAAGTATTTCAGGCGGCTGGGATAAATATTTATAAATCGATCAATGATACTATTGAGAAAAATGTAGAAGAGTTAAAAAAGGGTACGTTAGAGAAAATTGAATTGCCTACTAATAATGGTCATCATGGAGAGCATTAAAAATGAGAGGTTACAAGATAGCTGTTTTGAGTGGCAAGGGTGGAACTGGGAAAACTACAGTTTCTTCCAATTTGGCTAAGATTCAAAAAAGCATTTATGTAGATTGCGATATAGAAGAACCTAATGGATATTTGTTTTTAAAACCTGAAATAGAGAAAGTAAAAGATGTAAATGTAATGATTCCCGACATAGATTATGATAAGTGTACCCTTTGCGGTGAATGTACAAGAGCGTGCAGATTTGGTGCACTAACAAAGTTGATAAAGAAAATACTTATTTTTGACCATTTATGCCATTCATGTGGAGCGTGTTATGAAATATGCCCATATAATGCTATAAAAGAAATACCAAAGAAAATTGGTACTATAAGGGTTGGACATTCAGATGATATAGACTTTATAGATGGCAAGTTAAATATAGGTGAAGCTTCAGGGGTTCCTATAATAAAAGAAATTAAAGATTTGATAAAAGATACAGATAAAAACGTGATCATTGATAGTCCACCTGGGACATCTTGTTCTGTCATCCATTCTATTGAAGGAAGTGACTATTGCCTTTTAGTTACTGAACCTACTCCTTATGGACTACATGATCTGAAACTGGCTGTTGAACTTGTAAAAGAGATGAATTTGCCATTTGCAGTCATCATCAATAAATCAGGAGAAGAAGATAGCATTATAGAGAATTATTGCAAAGAAGAAAGTATAAATGTGCTTGCAAAAATTCCATTTAAAAAAGAATATGCTGAACTATATTCTAAAGGGAATCTGCTAATTGAAGAAGATGATGAAATAAGACATATATTTGAAAATTTATCACAGAGATTAATGGAGCTGATTGAAAGATGAAACAGTTGGTTATATTAAGTGGTAAAGGCGGGACTGGAAAGACAACAGTTGCAACGACGTTAAGTGAAATTATAGAAAATAAAGTAATGGCGGATTGCGATGTTGAAGCTCCTAACCTAAATATACTTTTCAACGGAGAAATACAAAAAGTTGATAATTTCTATGGTAAAGAAGTAGCATTAATAGATGAAGAGAAGTGCATAAAATGTGGTTTGTGTGAGACATTGTGCAGATTTGACGCGATTTCTGATTATAAGGTGAATCCATATTATTGTGAAGGCTGTGGACTTTGCTCTTATAAGTGCCCCAACGGCGCAATTAAGATGATTGAAGAAAACACAGGTGAAATTATAGTAGGAGAGAATAAGAAAGGTGAAAAAATAATATATGCCGAGTTGTTTCCAGGTGCTGATGGTTCTGGAAAGTTAGTAACAGAGGTGAGAAAAAAAGCTACTGAGAATAAAGGTGACTGTGACTATATTATAATTGATGGTACGCCTGGAATAGGATGTCCCGTTTTATCTTCTGCAACAGGTGCAGATGTTGCTCTTATTGTTACTGAGCCGACTGTTTCAGGTTTTGAAGATATGAAAAGAGTGCTTAAAGCAATTGAGAGCTTTAAAATAAAATCTCTTGTTTGCATAAATAAGTGGGATATTAATAAGGATATTTCTAATAATATAGAGACATATTGCAATGAAAACAATATAGATATTGTAGGAAAAATAAATTTTGATGAAACAGTAATTAAAGCTTTGAAAAGATTTCAAAGCATTAATAAATATCCTGACAGCATTGCATACAGACAGATTTTAGATATGTGGAGAAAAATAAAAAAATATTTAGATGAAAGGATTGATGTTTAAATGAAGATAGCTGTTGCTACTGATGGAAGAAATGTTTCAATGCATTTTGGACATTGTGAAGGATTTACGATTTTTAATGTTGAAGGAGATAAAATAGTAAATGCCAATTTTATTGAAAATCCTGGACATAGGCCAGGATATTTGCCGGCATTTTTGAAAGACAAAGGTGTTGAATGCATCATTTCAGGTGGAATGGGTTCCAGTGCAATAGATTTGTTCAATTCTTACGGCATTGATGTTATTACAGGAGCATCTGGCGATGCTGAAGATGTTGTAAAGAGATATATAGATGGAACGTTGATATCTACAGGTAGTGCATGTGAAAAACATGAGCATGAAGGACACTGTGAAGACTAAAAAATGAGGACTGTCTACTCTCTTGTAGATAGTCCTTAATTTTATGGAAAAGAGGTGTTTTGATGGAATTACAAGTGTTAATTGAAAATGTAGTTTATAAAAAAGGTTTCTTAGCTGAACACGGTTTATCAATGCTTTTAAAAAAAGAAGACAAATCAGTTTTGGTAGATACGGGGCAGAGTGGCAACTTTATTATAAATTCTGGATTGATGGGTATAAACCTAAAGGATGTAAACAAGGTAATACTGACACATGGTCATTATGATCATGTTGGTGGACTTAAAAATCTCTTGGAGGAAAATAAAGACGTGCGCATTTATGCAAATCATAAGATACTTAATAGAAAATATGCTGTACGTAAAAATGGCACAATTGATGAAATAGGTTTTGATTTGTCATTATACGAAAAAAACAAAGGAAATTTTGTGCTAATTCATGAAGATGCAGAAGTGGAAAAAGATTTTTTCGTAGTTAACAGTATTGATGAGAAATACAACAACGATTTTACGACTAAAAATTTTTTAGTTGAAAAAGATAATACAAAAATAAAAGATAGTTTTTTGGATGAAATATTTGTTGTTGTTAAAGAGAACGACTGTATAAACATAATTACAGGATGCTCGCATTTAGGCATTTTAAATATACTGTATACAGCAGAAAGTAAATTTAAGGGCTATAAAATAAAATCACTTATTGGTGGATTTCATTTAAAGGGGATGACTGAAGAAGACATTGTGAATATTTCAGAAACAATGAAAGATTATGATATACAATATATTTATACAGGTCATTGTACAGGTATAGATGAGTACGGAATCATGAAGCAAATTTTAGGAGACAGGATATCTTATTTGACTACCAGTTCATCTATAATTTTGTAAAAATATAAATAATATGGTCGTGGGATAAATTCCTACGACCATATTATATGAATCGATAAATTGTTTAGTGCCAATCATTAGGGATCAGTTATTTTCTGATTGAAAATGTATATTTTTACCGAAACCTGCTCCATGTCCTTTGCCATATCCATTACCTGACATTCCATTTCTTCCAAAGCCTATTCCAAGTCCTGTACCACCATTGCCAGTACCATCACATGCATTTATCCTTTCTTTAAGTAGTGATTTTAGCTCTGTTGCTCTTTCTTCTGTAATTACACCATTTTTAACCATTTGGTCTATATAGTCGGTTTTTTGTTTTAACAAAGCATTTTTGAAGTCTTCTAATTTTACGCCATTTTCAACCGCTATTTGTTCCAGTGTCTTACCGGAATTTAGAAGTTTCAATGTTTCGTCTGTAGACTTTCCTAAAAGATTTGCCATAAAATCTACCATTTGAGCTCTGCCATACCTTGGTGCAGTATACGATGTGTTTGTTTGAGGCGAATTGTTATTTGCTGTTTCTGCATATGCAGCAATGCCTGTTAAAAGTAAACCTCCTACCATGATTGATGCTACTAATTTTTTGATGTTCATAAAAACATCTCCTTTCAAAATTTATTTATCTTACACTTTTATTTTACCCATTATATTTGATACATCTTTAATGAAATTGTGATGTTTTTGTGAAGATTTTTTGATTGTGTTGTAAATGATTTTTAAAATATGTAAACTAAAGTTGGAGGTGTTTCATTGATGGCAAAGGTGTTAGTCATTGAAGACGAGGAAGGAATGAGGGACATTTTAAAAACTTACTTAGAGAAAAATAATTTTGATGCTTTATTTGCTGAAGATGGCAGTACAGGAATAAATATGTTTAAAAATAACTCTTTTGATATAGTTTTGTTGGATGTAATGTTGCCAGATATGAGTGGTTGGAATGTTTTAAAGACAATAAGAGAATCATCTAAAATACCTGTGATGATGATAACCGCTCGAAGTGAAGAATACGACAGACTTTTAGGATTTGAGCTTGGCGCTGATGATTACGTAGTTAAACCATTTAGCCCTAGAGAAGTCATAGCAAGGATAAAAGCTATTTTATCGAGATCTAAATGGACTGAATCGGATAATTTAATATCTTTTTCAGGCATTACTATTGATACTGATTCAAGAGTTGTTAAAGTTGATGGAAAGAAAATAGACCTTACTCCAAAAGAATTTGATCTTTTAAGTTTACTTGCACAAAACATGGGTAAGGCATTAAGCCGTGAGAAATGCCTTAATATTGTTTGGGGATATGAATTTTTTGGCGATTTAAGGACAGTCGATACACATATAAAGCAATTGAGAGAAAAACTTGGCGATAAAAGGGACATTATAAAAACAGTATGGGGTTATGGATATAAATTAGGTGGTGATTAAAGTGAGAGGCATAAGAAAAAAGCTTTTTATTACGTATCTGATTATAACAGGAATAATCTTTTTATTGTTTTATTTATCTCAAGTCGTCTTTATAGGTAAGATATACACTTATTATAAGATTAACCAGCTAAAAAACTACAGCTTAGAAATTGCCAATGCGTTATCTAAAAATGATGATAAGACTGCTAATGAGCTTATTGAAGAATCCAATTCAAAAGTAATTGCAGTAACTGATACAGGTATATTGATTTTTGGAACTCGTGGAAACGGACAAGGCTATGGAATAGGGTTGCCAAAAACTTTTCTTAATACTGATGAAAAATTAAGTGTGGTAGAATTTACGCATCCATCAATTGGTGTAGAGTCTCTTGCGGTTATAAGATCATTTTCATACAATAAGCAAAACGCAAAACTGGTATTGACTATTCCTCTATCGACTATTGATGATACTGCCATGATATTTAAAAGTGAATTTTTTTTGATGCTACTAATATGTATTATTGTAATAATCATTATGTCAATTATCATGTCAAAAAGGCTGACAAAGCCAATTGATGATTTAAAATATGCAGCGCAAAATATAGCATCTGGGAATCTTGACGTGAAATTAGATGTAAAGACAAATGATGAATTAGAAGATCTCGCTATGTCTATGAATAGCATGGCAGAAAATCTCAGTAAAGCAGAGAAATTTAAAAGAGATTTAATTGCCAATATAACTCATGACCTTAAGACGCCTTTAGGGCTTATAAAAGGATACTGTGAGATGCTATTGGACTTTTATGGTGATGATAAAGAAAAAAGAAACAAATATTTAAATGCTGCGTTAAATGAAGTCGATCGAATGTCAAAAATGATAGATGATGTTTTATCATTATCAAAGCTTCAATCAGGTTTAGTGAAACTAAAGATATCGTCTTTTAATTTAAAAAATTTAGTTGATGATGTGGTTTTAAGCTTTGAACCATTGCTGCAAGGTAAAAATATAAATATTGTCACGGAGAATCTTGATGTAATTGTAAATGGAGATGCTGAACTAATTAGAAGGGTTATAATGAATCTTTTGAGCAATTCGATAAAAAGTATTAATAAAGGGGGTTTAATTACTATTTCTTCGATATTAGAAAATAATCATGTGAAAGTTATTGTATCAGATACGGGTAAAGGAATAGAGAAAGAAAAGCTGCAAAATGTTTTTGAGAAGTTTTATAAAGTTGATAATAAAGGTACAGGGTTAGGTCTTGCAATAGTAAAAGAAATATTGGATTTGCATGGCAGTGAATATTATATAGAGAGCGAGATAGATAAAGGTACTTCGTTTTATTTTACTTTAGATAAAGTAGCTATATAATTGCAGTATCCCCTATACAATGGGAGAGGTATGTGATATAATAATATTGAATACAGTATACAAGGAGTGATTTTATGGATTCGATATTTTCTTGTGCAGTATGTCCTAATAAGCCTTGCGCAAAAGGTGATGATAATTTTCCTAAGAATTGTCCTACAGTTATGGAAAAAGATATTATCAATGATTCAATTGAAAAATACAATAATGACGAAAATGTAAATAAGATTATGAAAATAGCAAATACACTTCCTGTTGACGAAAATGGCGAATTAAGGAGCAGAGCAGAAGAAATAATCAATTTAATTATGAAAATGGGTATGAAGAAAATAGGTGTTGCTTTTTGCTATTCACTGGAAAAAGAGGCAAAGAAATTTGTCAAGATGCTTAATAAATACGATGTAACTGTAGTACCTGTGTGTTGTAAAGTAGGATCAGTCGATGTAAAAGAAATTGGGATAGAGAAAAAGAGGGATAAATTCATTGCAACATGCAATCCTATTACACAAGCCGAAATTATGAACAAAGAAAATACAGAATTAAATGTGGTTGTTGGGCTTTGCGTTGGACACGATATATTGTTTAATAAAAATTCTAAAGCATATGTAACAACTTTAGTCGCTAAGGACAGGAAGTACAGTCATTGCCCTGTAAAAGCACTTGAGGAATAAAAAAAGAAGCTATCCATGATATAAGGATAGCTTTTTTATTAAAATTTTTATTTTTTCTACAAATTATTTGCAAAAATACTGTAAGTTAAATTAAAATTATATTAACAAGTTCACATGTATTTGTTATAAGTTAATACGGAACAGATAAAAATTTTTTAGGAGGAGTCAATTGATTATGATAAATTCAAAAAAGGAAGTTGTTATATCAAATATTGTACTGATAGGCATGGTAAGCATGTTAATTGATATGAGTACAGAAATGGTATATCCGATAGTTCCGCTTTTCCTAACTGCAACACTTGGGGCTTCGCCCGCAATTGTAGGAATTATTGAAGGTATTGCTGAAAGTATAGCATCGATTTTAAAGGTTTTTAGCGGTTACATAGGTGACAAATATCACAATAAAAAGGGGATAACTTTTATCGGATATTCAGCTTCAGTTATCTATAAAATACTTCTCCTTTTAGCAGGATCATGGGTAGGCGTTTTAATAGCGCGAATTATAGATCGCACAGGAAAGGGCATACGAACTGCACCGCGAGATGCTCTTATTGCGCAATCCAGCGAAAAGGATAAACTTGGCGGATCTTATGGACTTCACAAAATGCTTGATATGGCTGGATCATCTTTAGGAGCTTTTATTGCTTTTATCATAGTAACAATTGGGCTAAACTATAGATTTGCATTTATATGGTCGATTATACCTGCTATTCTTGGTATTATGATTATTCCTTTTATAAAAGAGGATAAAAATAAGAAACAAAAAAATGAAAAATTGACATTCAAAAATTTAAATTTGAGCTTAAAATTAAAGCTCTATTTGGCTGTTATGTTCATTTTCAACCTTGGAAATTCATCAAATACTTTTCTTCTTTTGAAAGCACAGAACTTGGGCTTTTCTTTATCATACGTCATGCTTCTTTATCTCGTATTTAATGTTTCCACATCATTAATTGCCATTCCCTCTGGAAAGTTGTCAGATAAATTTGGCAGGCGATTAATTTTGGTTTCTGGTTATGCCATTTATGGACTTGTCTATTTAGGATTTGCGTTGTCTAATTCAAAAATCGTAATTTTTCTTTTATTTATATTTTATGGAGCTTATACAGCATTTATAAGCGGTGCTGAGCGGGCATTTGTAGCTGAAGTATCCCCTGATGAGTATAAAGGTACAGTATTGGGTATTTATGGTATGATGCAAGGCATAGGATTATTGCTGGCATCTATTATAGCAGGAGCTATGTGGGTACATATAAGTCCAGATGCGCCATTTTGGTTTGGTGGTGTTCTTGGGCTTACATCTGCAGCTTTAATTGCAGCTATATTAAGTTTAAGTCGATTTCAGGAAAATAAAGAATCAGTAATGTAAGAGAGAGTATTTTTTAAAAATCGAAATTTCTTTAGGTTATATATATACAATAATAGGGCCGTCTGGCGCTGGCAAGTCTACCTTTATAAAATTAATAAATAGGCTTATTGATCCAACACGATATCTATTGCATTTGGTGCTGCTATCACACTTACAGCACTTATATTATTTGGTAGCATTCATTTTAGACCGCAGGAGGTGATTCCTGTATCTGGTATGATAATAGGCAATGCAATGGTTTCATCAGGTTTGACAGTGTCAAGGCTTAAAGATGAGGTAAAAAACAGAAGACACGAAATTGAAACATACCTTGCTTTGGGAGCCAATTCAAGACAAGCATCACAAAAAATATTAAAAATAGCTATTAAAACAGGAATGATGCCTACGATAGACAGCATGAAAACGCTTGGAATTGTGCAGTTGTCAGGTATGATGACAGGTCTATATTTAACTTTTAACATGTTCATAGGAATTAAAATTAAGCTATCCTATATAAGGATGGTATTATTTTTTTTAAACGTAAAAAAATATTTACAAAGTATTCACAAATTCTTAAAAAATGTTATTTATAATATAATCATGAAAAGAAAAAATTGTAAGGAGGTTGGTGTAAATGGAGTTCAACAATGGTTTTGAAAATTACAGGCTTCCTGATGTCAATCCAAAAAATGATAAAAAAAGTTTAGGCAAGATGGTTAAAAGATATAGAAGAAAAATGTTTATGTCATTTGTAGCTGTAGCACTTGTTGCTGCATTGGCTGGTGGTGCTTTAGGAGCAGGAATTGTCAAATATGTTGATACAGGCAATACTCAAGTTGTGAATAGGTATTTACCGCTTTCATCTGACAACAACAATTTTAATTTGATTACAAACATTGTGAAGGCTGTAAGCCCATCTGTTGTCGGCATAGATACATATATTAATGGTTATGGGGCTTATGGATACGGTGGCAATTCTTATGTTGAGGAAGGAAGCGGCTCTGGAATAATCATAGATTCGGAAGGCCACATTGTCACAAATGATCATGTTGTAGAAGGTGCATCAAAGATAACCGTAAACTTATCTGACGGAAGGAAATTTCCTGCACAATTGATAGGTAAAGATTCAAGAACTGATCTTGCGGTTTTAAAGATAAATGCTACAAATTTGACACCTGCAAAATTAGGAGATTCATCAAAGCTTGAAGTAGGAGAATTAGCAGTAGCTATAGGAAATCCATTGGGTGACAGTTTTGCTGGAACGGCGACAGCAGGCATCATAAGTGGTTTAAATCGAAATTTGCAAAGTGATTATGGCCCGGTAAATCTTATCCAGACAGATGCTGCAATAAATCCGGGAAACAGTGGAGGACCTCTTGTAAATAGCATCGGTGAAGTGATAGGAATAACAAGCATAAAGCTTACATCAACTGGCGATTCAAGTTCTGGGGATCCTTTTGGTCTATTTCAAAGTCAAAGTGTGCCGCTTGAAGGAATGGGTTTTGCTATACCTATAAACGAGGCAAAACCTATAATTGAAGAGCTTATTCAAAAGGGATATGTTGAAAGGCCTGTTATAGGTGTAAGCGTGCAACAAATAACGAGGCAGCAAGCAAATCAATACAATATACCGGTAGGACTTTATATTGCACAAGTGCAGCAAGGAAGCGGTGCTGATGCTGCAGGTCTTCAAGCAGGTGATATAATAACCGCTGTAGATAGAACTAATGTAACCACATTTAATCAACTTGAAAATATTTTAAATAAACACAATGTTGGCGATGTGATAAGCGTGACAATTTGGAGAAACGGTCAAACACTTACAGTCAATGTGAAACTATCAGGTTCAAATGGACAATAATGAGTTTGATGTGGCTTTCAAGCCACTTTTTTATTTTTTTTATAGTTTTCAGATTTGTGTTATACTTAATGTATGAAGTAGTTTGTTTTGAGAAAGGGTGTACACTATGATTTATATCTACAACAAGAGCACAGATCCTTATTTCAATTTAGCGGCAGAGGAATATGTGCTAAAGCAATTTAACGATGAATGTTTCATGCTTTGGAGAAATAGGCCAAGCATAATAATAGGGAAAAATCAAAATGCTTTGGCTGAGATCAACCTTGACTACGTTAAAGAGCACAATATACCAGTTGTGAGAAGGTTGTCTGGAGGTGGAGCGGTATTTCACGATTTAGGCAATGTGAATTTTACCTTTATTGTAAACGATGATTTGAATGGGTTTAGCGACTTTAGAAGATTTACACAGCCTATTATTGATGTTCTAAGAAAGCTATCTTTAAATGCGGAGTTTTCTGGTAGAAATGACATAACGATCGATGGCAAGAAAATATCAGGCAATGCGCAGTACTATTATAAAAACAGGATACTCCACCATGGAACACTGTTGGTGTCGTCAAATATGGCGGATTTATCAGCGGCATTAAAGGTGAGACCTATAAAATTTGAAGACAAAGGCGTGAAGTCTGTATCTAAGAGAGTGACCAACATAAATGAACATTTGGAAAAGCCTATAGATATAGAGGAATTTATTAACCTTATAATGGACGATATAAGGCTAACTACAGGCGGAAGTGGCCTTTACGAATTTACAGACGAAAATATACGAAATATAGAAAAGCTGAGAGATGAGAAGTACAATACTTGGGAATGGAATTTTGGCATGTCTCCAGACTATAATTTAAAAAATGAAAAGAAATTTTCAGGCGGCACGGTAGAAGTGAATTTAAACGTGTCTGATGGGATAATAAGAGACATAAAGATCTACGGAGATTTCTTTGGAAAGAAAGATGTAAAAGATATAGAGGAAATTCTAAAAGGTGTAAAGCATTCTGAAAATGATGTTAAAAATGCGCTTTCATCAATAGACATTGGAGAATATTTTTCAAACATAACATTAGAAAATTTACTTGATGTTATGTTTTAATAGAAAATTATCTTTAAAATATTGAACTATCGCTTAGATGGTGCTAAAATATGGTTAGAGTGAGTTGTCAAATAATTAACCTGCTTAAGAATTCTGATTTAAGCAATAATAATTTAGTGAATAGCAATTAAAATTGGAGGTGTACCTTGTGGAATTAGAAGTTAAGGTACCTGTTTTGTCTGATACTATTAATGAGGGCAAAATAACTAAATGGTATATTAGTGAAGGGCAATTTGTTAAAAAAGGAACTTGTTTATGCGATATATCGGTTGGTAAAATGAATTTTGAAGTGTATTCAGAATATGATGGCATAATTTCTAAGATTATTTTTCCTGCCGGTAGTACAGTAAAATCAGGAGATGTCATTTCGTTGATATCAGAATCTGAAGAAGTTCCTCAAAAGTCAATTTTAAACAATGCAGATACAATTTATGATGAAGTGAAGGATTACGATTTGGCTGTCATAGGTGGCGGCCCTGGAGGTTATGTGGCTGCTATAAAAGCTGCAAAAAAAGGTGCAAAAGTGGCACTTTTCGAAAAAGATAAAGTGGGCGGTACTTGTCTTAATAGAGGCTGCATACCCACAAAAGCTTATGCAAGAGTTGCAGAAGTTTATGACATTATAAAAAGGGCAGATGAATTTGGCCTAAGTGTAGATGTAAAATCATTTGATTACAAAAAAGTGGTTGAAAGAAAGGATAGCATAGTAAACGAGCTTGTATCCGGTATAAATACATTGCTTAAAGCTAATGGTGTTGATTTGTATTCTGAAGAAGCAAAAATAGACAAAGATAAAAATATACTATTTGGAGAAAATAAGATAAAGGCAAAAAACATAATAATAGCAACTGGTTCTGAGCCTCAAGAATTGCCTATTGAAGGCATAAAATCAAAGAATGTCATAAATAGCAACGACATTTTGGAGATTACATCATTGCCTGAAAGTTTGTGCATAATAGGTGGTGGAGTAATTGGCATGGAGTTTGCCTTTATAATGAACCAATTTGGAGTACAAGTATCTATCGTTGAGATGATGCCAAGACTTCTTCCTCAACTTGATAAAGAAGTAAGCAATTTAATAAAGTCTGAGGCGCAGAAGCGTGGCATGAAGATTTACACATCTTCTAAGGTCGAAAAGATTTTAGAAGAAGAAAATGGTGGAAGCATTGTAACGATAGAAAAAGATGGTGAGACAAAATGTATATATGCTGACAAAGTGTTTATTTCCATTGGCAGAAAACTAAATACGGACGTAGGGCCAATTTCAGAGCTTTTAGAATTCGATGGAAAAGCTATAAAAGTCGACGAATACTTAAGGACGAATATTGACAATGTATACGCCATTGGCGATGTTACAAATAAAATGATGCTGGCACATGTGGCATCAGCGCAAGGAGAAGCAGCAGTTGACAATATTTTTGGAGGCAATGTTGCTCTCGATTATATGAAAATACCTGCTGCTGTATTTACAGAGCCGGAGATAGGTTATTTCGGCTATACAGAAGAAGAGGCTAAGAGCAAATTTGAAAATGTAAAAGTAGGTAAATTTTACTTTGCAGGTAATGGCCGAGCAAAAACGTACGGTGAAACAAAAGGTTTTGCTAAGATCATATCCTCCGAAGATGGAGATGTCTTAGGAGCATGGGTTGTAGGAAGCGATGCATCTGAAATTGCTCAGATAATATCTACTTCATGTCAAAGTGGTGCAAAGGCAGATGATCTTAAAAAAGCCATATACACTCATCCTACCAGAAGTGAGACTATAATGGAGGCAGTAAAAGATATTTTTAAAGAATCGATACATAAAGTATAATAAAGATTTTAAAGCGATAATGCTTTAAAATAAATTAAATTTAGAAAGGAAAGGTATTATGGCAAAGATTGATTTAAATCAAATGTATGCAAATTTAAGCAAGATAGGTCAAAGCATTCCATCAGTTATGAAGGCATTTGAGGAGCTTCATGTTTCAGCTGTTGGCAACGGAGCACTTTCAGCTAAAGAAAAGGAACTAATTGCATTAGGCATAGGCGTTGCTGTTCACTGCTCATACTGTATAGCTGATCATGTAAATTCATGTTTAAAAGCTGGAGCAACTCGAGATGAGATAATGGAAGTATTAGGTGTTGCAATACTTATGGGTGGAGGTCCTGCTGCAGCTTATGCTACAGAAGCTGTCCAGGTATTAGAAGATGCAGGTAAATAAAAATATAGCTAAAAGGAGGTAATTAAAATGGCAGTGGAAACTTTTAAGGCGGTTTCTAAAAAGTTGCCGGAAGGATTGGCAGTGGAAAGCGAAGTAAGAGGCTTTAAGATGGTTTTAGACGAGCCGAAAGAAATGGGCGGTACAAATAAAGGAATGAATCCTGTAGAGGCATTGCTTTGTGCTTTGGGCTCTTGCCAAACCATTGTAGCATCAGCTTTTGCAAAGGCTAAAGGCATAAATCTTCAAGAGTTCTGGGTAGAACTAGAAGGCGATATTGATTTGGATGGCTTTATGGGTAAATCCGACGTAAGACCAGGTTTCCAAGAGATAAGATTTAAGATGCACATGAAGACAGATGCTCCAAAAGAAAAAGCAGAGGAGTTTGCAAAATTTATAGAAAAAACATGCCCAGTAGGCGATTCTATAGCGAATCCTGTAAAATTAGTTTTGTCAGACGTTGTTGTAGAATGATATTAGAAAAGCCGGTGTCATTAGACACTGGCTTTTACTATTGGGTTTCTTGCTGCTTTTACTTCATCAAGCCTTCTTACAGGCGTATTGTGAGGTGCTGTCTTTAATATTTCTGGATTTTCTTCTGCTTCTTTAGCAATTGATTTCATTGCTTCTATGAATTCATCCAAAGTTTCTTTGCTTTCAGTCTCAGTTGGTTCAATCATCAGTGCACTATCTACTATGAGAGGGAAGTAGATAGTAGGAGGATGGAACCCATAATCTATCAATCTTTTTGCTACATCGAGCGTTGTTATGCCAGTTTCTTTATTCTTGAGGCCACTTAAGACAAATTCATGTTTGCATATTGTATCATATGGAAGATCATAGTGGCTTTTAAGCTTTTCTTTAAGATAGTTTGCATTTAAAACAGCCATTTCACTGGCAAACTTAAGTCCTTCAGCACCCATAGTCAATATATATGCGTACGCTTTGACAAGCACGTTGAAATTTCCGTAAAAACTTCTTATTTTGCCTATTGTATGCGGTAAATCATACTTAAAATAATATTTATCATTGTTTTTTTCAACAACAGGTACAGGCAGAAAATCTACAAGATCGCCTTTTACGCCAACTGGTCCGCTTCCAGGTCCGCCTCCACCGTGTGGTGTTGCAAAAGTCTTATGGAGATTTATGTGGACCACGTCAAATCCCATGTCGCCTGGTCTTGTTATACCCATGTTGGCATTCATGTTTGCTCCATCGTAGTAGAGAAGGCCTCCAGCATCATGAACTAGCTTAGCTATTTCTATGATGTTTTTTTCAAAAAGGCCGAGAGTATTTGGATTTGTAAGCATCAACCCTGCTACATCATCGTTAAGCATCAATTTCAATGAATCTATGTCTATAAGGCCATCATTTCCGGATTTTATCTCTACAACTTCAAAACCAGCTGTTGCGGCGCTGGCTGGATTTGTGCCGTGGGCAGAATCAGGTACTAAGATCTTTTTCCTTTTGTATTCACCGATGCTTTCAAAGTATGATTTAATTATCATCATTCCAGTAAGCTCTCCATGAGCTCCTGCAGCAGGCTGAAGCGTTATCCCATCCATGCCTGTTATTTCTTTTAGCATTTCTTGCAAATTGTACATAAGCTTTAAAGCGCCTTGTACAGTGCTTTCGCTTTGCAGTGGATGTATATCAGTAAATGCTTCAAAGCTGGCAATATCTTCATTTACTTTTGGATTGTACTTCATAGTACAAGACCCTAATGGATAAAATCCCTTGTCGACGCTGTAGTTTTTATATGATAAATTTGTATAATGCCTTACAAGCTCTACTTCGCTGACTTCAGGAAGGATTAAGTCTGTATGTCTTAAAAGCTCGTCTGGAATGGATTCTTCTAATTCAAAATCATCTATATCTAATGGTGGAAGGCTGTACGCTGTATGGCCTGGTTTTGATACTTCAAATATAAGTTTATCGTAGCTCATCAATTGCACCTCCCATGACACTTACAAGCTTATCAATTTCTTCCTTAGTCCTTTTTTCAGTGACGCAGACAAGCATTGAATTCTTGTACTTTTTGTACTCTTTTTCAAGGTTGTAACCACCAATTATGCCATTTGACAAAAGAAGATCATTTAAGTCATCTACGTTATTTTCACAATTAATTGCAAACTCCATGAAAAATGGCTTTTCAAATAGAGGCTTAAATTTTCCTGTTTTTAGTAGCTTATTGTATGCATAATGAGCCTTTTTGTAGCACTGTGAAGCAACATCTTTAATGCCGCTTTTTCCAAGTGTTGCCATATATACGGCGGCAGTCAATGCGTTCAGTGAGTGATTTGTGCAAATATTTGATGTGGCTTTTTCTCTCCTTATGTGCTGTTCTCTTGCTTGCAGCGTCAATACAAACCCTCTTTTTCCATCTACATCGTTTGTTTCTCCTATGATCCTACCTGGCAATTTTCTCATTAATTTTTGTGTAGTTGCAAAGAATCCCAGGTGAGGGCCTCCAAAGTTAAGGTTATTTCCAAGAGGCTGGCCATCACCTACTGCTATGTCTGCACCTATTTCTCCAGGTGTTTTTAATATAGACAATGATATTGGTTCAACGTACATGATGAGAAGTGAACCATTTTTATGAACAAGTCTTTCTACATCATCGAGGTCTTCTATTATGCCGAAAAAATTCGGATTTTGTGCTATGAATGCTGCAGTATTGCTATCAATAGAAGATTTTAAAAGATCTACATCTATCGTGCCTTCTTTATCATCTATCTCAACAATTTCTATATCGCTAAATCTCATGTAAGTACGAAGTACTTTCTTTGCTTCAGGATTAACTGACGATGATACAAGCACTTTTTTTCTGTTTGTAACAACGGAGGCCATCTTTGCAGCTTCGCTTAAAGCTGTAGCACCATCGTACATAGATGCGTTTGAAACATCCATATCAGTCAAGTTGCATATCATCGTCTGATACTCATATATGGCTTGCAATGTACCTTGACTTATCTCAGGTTGGTACGGCGTATAAGCTGTATAAAATTCAGGCTTTGATACTATGTGTTTTACAACAGATGGTATAAAATGATCGTATACGCCTGCACCTAAGAAACAAATAAGATCATCTGTCGTCTTAATATCTTTAGCCAATTCTTTCATGCTTTTTATAAGCTCTGCTTCTGACAACGGCTCTGATATATTAAGTTTCTGATTTAACCTTATGTTCTCTGGAATGTCCACAAATAAATCTTCGATTGATTTTACATTCACAGATTTAAGCATTTCGCTTTGTTGGGCTTTGGATGCTGGGATGTATTTGTGCACTATACCCACTCCTTTTAGAAAAATTTTGATTAATTGCAAAAATCTCTATATTCTTCTGGTGACATAAGTTGATCTAATTCACCCTTGTCATTCATTTCGACGCAAATCATCCAGTTTTCGTATGGATCGCTGTTTAAAAGTGATGGATCGTCTGCGACGGCTTGGTTTACTTCAACTACTTTGCCGCTTATAGGGCAGTAGACATCGGATGCTGCTTTTACTGATTCAACAGTGCCTAATGTATCACCTGCATTTAATGCTGTATCAATTTCAGGAAGTTCTGCGTAGACTATGTCGCCTAATGAATGCTGAGCAAAATCAGTTATTCCAACGTATGCCTTGTCGCCTTCAACTTTTACCCATTCGTGATTTTTTGAGTAATAAAGACCTTCTAAAATTTTCATAAAAATAACCTCCTATTTTTTGTAATTTTTCTTGTAAAAATTTTTGCTTGTCACAAAAGCCTTATATGGCTTGTTGCGTATTATTATGTTTATTTCATTGCCAATGGTGGCAAATTGACTTTTTATTAACGCCATACCTATGTTTTTCTTTAGCGTAGGCGATAAATATCCTGTTGTCACATATCCGATCTTTTCGCCTTCTGAATAAACATCATAACCATGGCGCGGTATAGCATTATCTGACATTTCAAATCCTACTATTTTCCTCTTAAGTCCTTCTTCTTTTTGATTTAAAAGAGCTTCTTTCCCTATGAATGATTTATCAAGCTTAACAAATGAACCTAATCCAGCTTCTAATGGCGTTATGTCATCAGAAAGTTCATTGCCGTATAATGGAAGTCCTGCTTCGAATCTCAGTGTATCTCTGGCGCCTAAGCCTGCAGGCTTTATGCCAAGATTTTCTCCGACAGATAAGATTTTTTCCCACATATTTGCTACATATTCGTTTTTTAAAAATATTTCGAAGCCGTCTTCACCAGTATAACCAGACCTTGAAACAAGGCAATTTATTCCGTCTAAATCCATATAATCAAAATGGTAGTATTTTAAACTGTCTAAATCGTAATTTGTAATTTTCTCAAGTATTTCTTGAGATTTTGGCCCTTGCAAAGCAAGTTCTGAGATCTCCCCTGATTCATCTTTTATTTCTACATCAAAGCCATTTTTGTTTTCCCATAGCCATTTGTAATCCTTATCTATATTGCTGGCATTAACTACTAACATGTATTTTTCATAAGAAAATTTGTACACTAATAAATCGTCTACTGTTGTGCCATTATGATAGCACATAGGAGAATACATTGCTTGATTTTCAGTAATTTTTGTGATGTCGTTTGTAACCATGTAGTTTATGAATTTTTCAGAGTCCTTGCCTTCCACAATTATTTCACCCATGTGTGACACGTCAAAAAGACCTGCATTTTTTCTTACTGCTTCGTGTTCTTTAAGTATACTTTCGTACTGTACAGGCATTTCAAATCCTGCAAAATCTATCATCTTTGCACCATACTTTTTGTGGATGTCGTAAAGTGGGGTTCTTTTTAAGCTGTCCAATCGGATCATCCCTTCCTAACTAAATTTGTCAATAAAAAAGGAATATGAAGACAAATGTCATCATATTCCTCTGTATCATGACCTGAGAGTTTCTACCAAAAGGTATTGCCCCATCGGTGCCATACGGCTTTCCAGAGTCCCATCAAATAGCGATTAATTTGCCTGAGAGATTTTATGAAGCCGTGACCCACTTCATATTGCTCCTTCGGCCACCTTAAAAGGTGTCTCTCGCTATTCTCATCTGGATTTTATTAAACTCATAATGCTACTATAATTATAGTGCAGCAAATTTATTAATTCAATATAGGAGAAGAAGAATTAGATTTAAAATACTCCAGTATTCCATTAAATACTGCTAATGCAATTTTGCTTCTGTAGTCTATGTCTCTTAAATGTGCATCATCTAATCTGCTGTTTTCTATGGCAGGTACAATTGTCACAATAGGTATTTCAAAAAGTTCATCGCTGTATTTTTTTGCATGTATTCCTAAATTGTTCAATGGAGATTTTCGCTCTACAGCTTTATTGAGGATTTCAGCAAGCCTTTTGGATTTGTTATTTTGTTCGTCGTAGTATATCTTAAATCCGCTTTCATCTTTTAAAGATGCTTCGGTTGCAAAACTTATTGCAATATCGTATTTTACATCATCATTTATGGCAATTGAGTCGCTGTAATTGCTTTCTATTATATGTGGCTCTGCATTTAGCAAATTAAGCAATTCACTTACCTTTTTTGCGATATCGTTCATTGGCACTTGAGGTAAAAGATTTGTAGGGCTTTTAGTAGTTTTTTTATGTACAGGATTTAGTGCGATTTTTTTGCCTGATAAAATCTTTTTAAGTGGTGTTCTGTCAACGTAGAAATCTATCTTAGCGGGTACTCCATTTGACACTTTAATGTCGCTATCTGATTCCATGGACAGTTTGATCGTCGCCTCTACTTTTTTTTCATCCTGCTTCAATATGATCTTATCGACGATACCATCATCGACTGTATATGTTCCGACTGGCATATTTATTGAAGCATCTTTAAATACAATTATATAATCACTGTCCGATTTTTCTACGCTGTATTCCGGAATATCTGTGTAAAAGTCAAAGCCTATTAAACTTTTATTTTCCTTTATACAGTTATTTGCGGCTTTTGTATCAAGCCTGATGTTTGTCAATATACTTTTCAAATAAAAGACCTCCTTCTTTCTTATATTGTTGACATAAATTTGATACATTTGTGATATAATTATTTATGTACAACCTTAATATATCACAACATCAAGAAAATGGAAATAAGTTTTATTGGGGGTTATATTAATTGCCATACGGGAAAATTCCTATAAGGACCCATGTTATAACAAAAGATGACGATATAGTTGATGTGGTATCAAAATACACAAAAGACATTGCAGAAGAAGGGGATCTCATAGCCATTGCGGAAAGCGTTGTGGCTATTACCCAGGGAAGGGCTTATATGCCTGATGAGATAAAAGTGGGATTTTTGGCTAAAGTCTTATGCAGGTTTACGGGGAGGAATGGGAGCCTAACTTCGCCACAAGCCATGCAGTGTGCTATAAACGAGGTAGGTTGGCTTAGGATTTTTGTGGCTGCGCTTGTAAGTGCAATAGGTAAAATATTTAAGAAAAGAGGACTTTTTTTCAAGATAGCGGGGAGAAAAGTTGCGCTTATAGATGACGTGGCAGGAACCATGGCACCTTATCACGAGTACATAGTATTAGGACCTGCTGAACCTGATTTGGTATGCGATATGATAAAACAGAAAACAGGTATCGATACTGCTATAATCGATGCAAATGACTTGCATTGTGCTGATTGCATTGGCGCGTCTAAAGGTGTCTCAAAATCGTACGTTGAGAAGCTTTTTTTAGACAATCCGTCGGGAAATTCAGAACAGCAGACGCCTATTGTTGTAATTAAATCATATAAAGAACAAACCGCAGAGATTGCTGATGATACAAGATGTGAAAAAGAATTGCATGAGATTTTGCAAAATCAATAAATAATATAAAAATTACTGTAGCAAATTTTGTATTGCTTGATTTTGCTATGGTTTTTATTTTGTAAAACCATGATTTTATGCAATAAATGAAGATTGCAAGACAAAATAAGCTATAAGATTGATAAGAAGAAGATTGTATAGCTTTAATTGAGGATAATAAGGCTAAATTCGCGCTTAACTATGCAGCAGAATAATGCTATACTGGAGAAAAATGTATGAGGTGATAGTTATGCCTTTATGAAGTGTTTTCACTTCTATAAAGTATTACTATATAGACTATGATTAAGAAGGAGGTGTGAAACCTGTTTGATACAGGTTTGCTGCTTTGAAAACAGATGATATATTTAGAATGACAGAAGATCAATTGTTTAAAGAATTAGACACATCTATAAAAGGCATTTCAAAAGAAGAGGCCAAAAAAAGGTTAGAAAAATATGGATACAACGAAATAAAAGAAGTCAAAAAGACATCCATGTTTTCAAGATTCATAGCAAATTTTACACATCTATTGGCAATTCTTCTTTGGATAGCCAGCATACTTTCTTTTGTAGGTGGCATGCCACAACTTGGATGGGCAATAATACTTGTAATAATTGTAAATGCTTTGTTTAGCTTCTGGCAGGAGTTTAAGGCAGAACAAGCGACAGAAAGCCTTAAGAAGATGTTGCCATCGTATGTGAAAGTCATAAGAGACGGTCAACAAGAACAAATATTAGCACGTGAATTAGTTCCAGGAGATGTTATATACCTTGAAGAAGGCGATCATGTGCCTGCAGATGCAAGGCTCATCGAAGCTTTTGAGATGAGGACTATTAATGCTGCATTGACAGGGGAATCAGAGCCTGTAAGAAGGACATCTGACGTTGTCTTAGACGAAGATGTATCGCTTATACAAGCGCCAAATCTGGTTTTTATGGGGACAAATGTTGCGTCTGGTTCTGGAACTGCAGTTGTCTACGCTACAGGCATGAATACCCAATTTGGCAAGATAGCTTCATTGACACAGACTATAAGCGCAGAGCAAAGCCCACTGCAAAAGCAGCTTACGAGAGTTGCAAAGGTAATAGCGTATTTGTCTCTTGTGATGGGAGTATTTTTCTTCCTTTTAGGCCTTTTGATGGGAAGGTCTTTGGTTGATACGTTTATGTTTGCAATAGGTATAATAACAGCTAATGTACCTGAGGGATTATTGCCGACTGTGACATTAGCACTTGCAATGGGCGTACAGCGAATGGCAAAAAGACATGCTTTAGTGAAGAAACTTTCCAGCGTTGAGACATTAGGCGGTGCAACAGTTATTTGCACAGACAAGACGGGGACACTGACGCAAAATGAGATGACTGTAAGAGAAATCTGGACTAAAGTGGCATATTACAATGTAAGTGGTGTGGGATATGAACCAAAAGGCGACTTTTATGTTGATGACCAAAAGGTAGATGTCAAAAATCTTCCTAATGAACTTTCATTGCTGTTAAAAATAGGTTTATTGTGCAACAACAGCCGGTTAGTTAGGCCTACAGATGAGAACCCTTCCTGGGGAATAATAGGCGACCCTACAGAAGGCTCGCTGGTGGTGCTGGCAGAGAAAGCTGGATTTACATTAGAAGAGATGTTGAGGGAATATCCGAGAATATCTCAACTGCCATTTGATTCAAGGCGGAAAAGGATGACTTCTATTCATAAGTATGGAAAAGAAATTTACGTATTTACTAAAGGTGCACCAAAAGAAACCCTATCAGTTTGCAATTACATTTTAAGCGATGACGGCATCAAAAAATTGGAGCAGTCGGATATAGATGATATAGTTAAACAAAATGATAAATTTGCTGAATCGGGCCTTAGAGTGCTTGCAATGGCATATAAGAAAATAGATGATGAGATTAAAGAATATAGTGTTGAAAATGTGGAAAACGACTTGATTTTTGTAGGCTTAGTTGCAATGATGGATCCGCCAAGGCCTGAAGTCGAATTGGCTGTCAAACAGGCACACAAAGCTGGCATAAAGATCATCATGATAACAGGTGACTACGGATTGACGGCTGAGTCAATCGCAAGAAGGATAGGCATAGTGAAAGGACCAAGGCCAAGGATAATAACAGGCAATGAATTGGACAAGATGTCTGACGAAGATCTGAAGAAAGAATTGAAGAATAAGGAGATAATATTTGCCAGAGTTGCTCCAGAACACAAGATGAAAGTTGTGGCTGCTTTGAAAGATATGGGTGAAGTGGTGGCTGTTACAGGTGATGGTGTCAACGATTCGCCTGCATTAAAGAAAGCCGATATAGGCATTGCAATGGGAAAATCAGGAACAGATGTGGCAAGAGAAGTGGCTACGATGGTCCTTACAGATGATAATTTTGCCAGCATTGTAAATGCTATAGAAGAAGGCAGAGCAGTTTACGACAACGTCAGGAAGTTTATAACGTACATCTTTGCACACTTGACACCAGAGGCAATACCATATATCTTGTTTTCGCTGTTTAATATTCCTGTACCTATAACGGTAATGCAGATATTGGCTATAGATTTAGGTACTGAGACGTTGCCAGCTCTTGCTCTTGGCGTGGAGCCGCCTGAGCCCGGTGTCATGGATAGACCACCTAGATCGCCAAAAGAAAAGCTTCTGAATTTGTCGTTGTTTTTAAGAGGCTACGTGTTATTGGGCATAATAAGCTCAATAGCTGTTTTGTCTGGATATTTCTGGGTTCTGTACAGCGGTGGATGGCATTGGGGAATGACGCTTCCTCTGTCTGACCCATTGGCAAGAAAGGCTGCTACAATGAGCTTTTTGGGGATAGTTATTATGCAGGTAGCTAATGTATTTGCATGCCGTACAGAGGTTGCTTCAATGTTCAGTGTAAGTTTCTTCAAAAATAGATTGCTAAACATTGGTGTGGTCTTTGAGCTGGTTTTAACTGCGCTGCTTATATATGTTCCGTTTTTGCAGAAGATATTTGACACGTATCCTGTGCCATTTAAGAATTGGCTGTTTTACGTGGCGTTTATGCCATTACTCATAGGTGCTGAAGAGATAAGGAAGTATATACTTCGCAGGAAAATTGCATCAAATCAAAAGGAGGTGAAAGGCTCTATTTGAGCCTGATTTATGAATATAATTGTTGCTGGATGTGGCAGGCTTGGAGCTGAGTTGGCACAGATGTTAGATTCAGATGGCTATAGTGTCGTAGTCATAGACAAAGACGTAAATGCCTTTAAAAGATTGAAGCCTTCTTTTAAAGGAAAGTTCATTGAAGGAGTTGCTTTTGATAAGGCTACTTTAATAAAAGCAGGTATTGAACATGCAGATGCTGTTGCATCAACTACAAACGGTGATAACACTAATATCGTTACGGCTTTGATTGCAAAAAAGAAATTTAATATTCCTACTATTGTGGCAAGGATATATGACCCCATAAGAGCGGAAATATACAGAAAAATGGGCATAAATACTGTATCTCCTACATTATGGGGTGCAAATAAGATGAAGGATTTGATTTGTCATCCTGATCTTTTTAGGATTTCGTCATTTGGCAGTGGCGAAGTGGAAATAGTAGAGACAGAAGCTTCAGCTTATTTGGATGGGCGTTACGTAAAAGATTTAGTAATTCCGTCAGAAGTGAATGTAGTCAGCATAGTAAGAGATGGCATCGCTATAATTCCAACACAAAGCACAGTTGTGAAAAAAGGAGATAAGATATTTATAGCCGTTACAGCTTTTGGAAAGACAAAGATGAAACAGATGTTTATGTAAATATTGGTAAGGAGGTGAAAAAACCTGACGGAAACAATAAATATGTTTCCAAATTGCAGGTTATAATCATGTCAATAATGATCGTTGGTGCTGGTAGATTGGGCTTATATCTTGCTCAATTGATGAATGAAAGGCAAGAAAAAGTTGTCGTGATTGAAAAAGATGAATCAAAGATTGATAAACTAAGGAAAGAATTAAAGTGTGACATAGTGATTGGAGATGGCTGTAATTCGGATGTTTTAAAAAAAGCTGGAATAATAGGAACGAATATTGTTGTCGCTGCCACAGGGCATGATGAGGACAATCTTATAATTTGTCAACTGGCAAAATACGAGTTTGGCGTATCGAGAGTAGTATCCAGGATAAACAATCCAAAAAATGACTGGCTTTTCACTAAAGATATGGGAGTAGATGCGGCTGTAAGCAGTGCCAGGATAATTGCAAGGTTAATAGAAGAAGAAGCTGAAATAAGCGGGCTTACAACCATAATCAATCTTTCAGAAGGGAAAATCTCTATCGTAAGGAGCATCATTGAAAGAGACTCCAATGCTGCCAATAAAATGATAAAAGACTTAATGTTGCCGAATAACTGCGTTATCATGTCGATAGTAAGAAACAACAAAGTTTTGCTTCCAAACGGTAGTACATACATCTTACCGGGTGATGAGGTCTTAAGCGTCGTAAGCGATGAGAGCAAGGAAGCATTAAAAAATATTTTTGATGCAGAGTAAGAAAGACTTTTGCACAAATGACTGAATATGTCATAGTGCAAAGTCTTTTTTTTATACAAAAAAACAATTTAAGGTTCTATACGATCAGCTATGATTAATACTGACTGGTCAATAAAAAATATAAAATATTTTTTAAAAACATGAAGGAATTTTTTATTCAGTGTAGAAATAATACTTTAGTAAACATATTAATTAAATAAATTATTAAAGGAGATGGTCTAATTGAATTCTTATCTACTTATCATCTATGGAGTTGTTATTATTGCAGCTCTTGCCATCATTGGTTTTATTAGGTTTATTTTCAGTCAAGACAAAGGTGACGAGAAGATGCAGCAGATATCAGATTCCATAAAAGAAGGTGCAATGGCTTTTCTAAACAGGCAGTATAAAACGATAACAGTCCTTGCACTGATAGTTGCTGTCTTAATTATAATTGCCAATTACTATGGACATCAGGCAGAAGGTGTTGGCTCTGCCATAAGCTATGCATGGCATGTTGGATTGGCATTTATATCTGGGGCTTTGTGCTCTGCTATATCCGGCTACATAGGTATGTACATGGCAGTAAATTCAAATGTAAGAGCAGCCAGTGGTGCAAGAAAAGGTCTTAATAAGGCTTTACAAATCGCTTTAAGAGGTGGGGCTGTTACAGGCCTTGCAGTTACAGCATTATCACTTTTTGGCGTGGCAACTTTGTTTTTCGCTTACGGTGGGGCATCTGGTCAGCAGGAATTAGTTAAAAATGCTCCATCATTGATAGTAGGCTTTGGCTTTGGCGCTTCTTTTGTTGCGCTTTTCGCACAGTTAGGTGGTGGTATATACACAAAAGCTGCTGACGTAGGGGCTGACCTTGTCGGCAAGGTAGAAGCAGGCATTCCAGAGGATGATCCAAGAAATCCTGCAGTAATCGCTGATTTGGTTGGCGATAACGTTGGAGATTGTGCTGGTAGGGGAGCCGACCTGTTTGAATCAACAGCCGCTGAAAATATAGGCGCTATGATTTTGGGTGTAGGCTTGTATCCTGTCTTTGGATTAAAGGGAATATTGTTCCCACTTGTAGCACGTGCAATAGGAATAATCGCTTCAATTATCGGCATTGTATTCGTAAACACAAAAGACGAATCAAAAGATCCTATGATTGCTTTAAACAAAGGATATTTTGTGACAACGATAATAAATATAATTGTGCTTTTCTTCGCTGTTAAAATTATGTTATCAGGTCATCTTTCAAATGGAAATAGCGTAAATTATCTGCTTCTATATGGTGCAGCAGTTGCAGGTATACTTTTAAGCTACGTATTTGTATTTTTGACAAATTACTACACATCTATGAGTAAAAGACCAGTTCAAGAGATCGCAAAGGCTTCAACAACCGGTGCTGCGACAAATATAATTACAGGTATTTCTGTAGGTATGGAGTCTCCGGCACTTCCTGTACTGTTTATTTCAGCAGCAATAATTATAGCATATAGGCTTGGTCAGCTTGCACTTCCTAATATAGCAACAGCAGGCTTCTACGGTACTGCTATAGCTACAATGGGAATGCTGTCTACAACTGCTTATATATTAGCAATGGATACTTTTGGCCCTATTACTGACAACGCAGGTGGAATCACTGAAATGTCCGAAGCACCTGAGTCAGTAAGGCTTGTAACAGATAGGCTTGATGCATGTGGAAATACGACAAAGGCGTTGACAAAAGGTTATGCAGTAGGATCTGCAGCGCTGGCTACATTCCTCCTTTTCTCTGCATATCTTGATGAAGTCAAGAAGATATTAGGCAAATCTATCGATTCTTGGTTTGCTGTAGATATAGGTAAACCTGAGGTTTTCATAGGAGCATTTATAGGTGCTATGATAGTATTTCTCTTTAGCTCAACAGCTATAAGAGCTGTAGGTAAAGCGGCACAGTACGTCATACTGGAAGTCAGAAGGCAGTTTAAAGAAAACCCAGGTATTATGGAAGGCACATCAAAGCCAGACTACGCGAAAACAGTTGATATAGTTACAAAAGGTGCATTGAAAGAGATGGTTATCCCCGGTCTTATTGTCGTTGTGGCGCCTATCTTAGTTGGTATTTTGCTTGGCAAAGAATCTGCAGCAGCGTTTTTGATGGTTGGCACTATATCTGGTGTAATAATGGCTTTGTTCTTGAATAACGGTGGTGGTGCTTGGGATAACGCTAAAAAATATATTGAATTAGGTAATTACGGTGGCAAAAAGTCTGAAGCCCATAAAGCAGGTGTTGTAGGCGATACAGTCGGTGATCCATTTAAAGACACTGCAGGTCCATCATTACACGTTTTGATAAAGCTTATAAGCACTATCACGCTTGTGTTTGCATCCTTGTTTAGATAAAAAGATCTATGCTAAGGTGGAGTTTAATGCTCCACCTTTTTTAATTGTCTTGAGCTCTGAAAAATTTTATTGACTGAAGGGTGTATTAATGATATACTATATATTGATATATCAATACAATCAAACACAATATATAGAGCTAATATTAGAAAATTTCAGATATGTTTGCTTATTTGGTTAACTTTTAAGTGGGATTTTAGTGGATCATTTTTACAGATGATAATTAATGGAGGGTTTGAAATTGGATAAAAATATGAAAGTAATTAAAAGAAATGGCAAAGAAGAAGAATTTGACAGAGCGAAGATTGCAAATGCTGTTAATAAGGCGTTTGAAGCTGTCGGCGAAGGGGAATACAATGATGCTTTAAAGGTAGCTGAAGAAGTTACAGAGTACATAGGAAATAATTTTGAAGGGTGCGCAAGTGTAGAGGAGATTCAAGACATTGTAGAACAATTTTTGATAAAACATGGATTTGCAAAGGCGGCGAAAGCTTACATATTGTACAGAAAACAACATCAAGACATAAGAGAATTTAAAAATATGTTTATGGACATTGAAAAAATGGTGGACGAGTACATAGGCAAGTTAGACTGGAGAGTAAATGAAAACAGCAATATGAGCTATTCTCTCCAAGGCTTAAACAATCACATAGCAAGTACGATAACGGCCAATTACTGGCTGAATAAAATATACCCAAAAGAAGTAAGAGATGCCCATGTGAATGGCGATTTGCACATTCATGACTTAAGCCTTTTATCTGTGTATTGCTGTGGATGGGATTTGAAAGACCTCCTCGTATCTGGATTTACCGGTGTAGAGGGAAAAGTGCAAAGCAGACCTCCAAAGCATTTTAGATCTGCTTTAGGACAGATAGTGAACTTCTTCTATACACTTCAAGGAGAAGCCGCAGGTGCACAGGCATTTTCTAATTTTGATACTTATTTGGCACCGTTTATATATTATGACAAGCTTTCGTATAAAGAAGTAAAACAATCTTTGCAAGAATTTATATTTAACATAAATGTCCCAACAAGAGTAGGTTTTCAGACTCCATTTACAAATATAACGATGGATCTGGTGGTGCCAGATATACTGGCTGACGAACCTGTCATAATAGGCGGTAAAGCCATGAATAGATCGTATAAAGAATTTCAGAAGGAAATGGACATGCTTAATATGGCTTTTGCTGAGGTTATGATGGAAGGGGACGCAAATGGAAGGATATTCACATTTCCAATACCAACTTACAATATAACGAAGGATTTTGATTGGGAAAGCCCTGTCATCGATAAAATAATGGAGATGACTGCAAAATACGGATTGCCGTATTTCAGCAACTTTGTAAATAGCGATCTAAACCCAGAGGATGCAAGGTCAATGTGTTGTAGGTTAAGGCTTGATAATAGAGAGCTTAGAAAGCGTGGTGGCGGTCTTTTTGGAGCAAATCCACTGACAGGATCGATTGGCGTTGTAACGATAAATATGCCAAGGATTGGGTATTTATCCGATTCAAAAGAAGAGTTTTTTGAGAGATTAGGAAAGCAAATGGATGTAGCAAGAAAGAGCCTTGAGATAAAGAGAAAAGTGCTGGAGAATATGACTGAAATGGGTCTTTATCCATATTCTAAATTTTACCTAAGAGATATAAAAATAAGATTTGGCTCATATTGGCAGAATCACTTTAATACCATTGGTTTAATAGGAATGAATGAGGCGCTTTTGAATTTCATGGGATGCGACATTACGAGTGAAAAAGGCAGAAATTTCGCATTGGAAGTTTTGGACTTCATGAGAAATAGATTGGAAGACTATCAGATAGAGTCAAATTATCTTTACAACCTTGAAGCATCGCCTGCTGAAGGTGCGTCGTACAGATTGGCAAAAAAAGACAAAGAGTTATACAAAGACATCATCACTGCAGGAGGAGATGTGCCGTATTACACTAATTCTACGCAGCTTCCTGTCGACTTTACAGAAGACATATTTACAGCCCTTGACATGCAGGATGAGCTTCAGACTAAATACACAGGCGGGACAGTATTTCATGGTTTTTTAGGTGAAAACATAAGCGATCCTGATACATGCAAAGCATTGGTGAAAAAGATAGCTTACAATTACAGGCTTCCTTATTACACAATAACGCCGACATTTTCAATATGTGACAACCACGGCTACATATCAGGAGAGCATTTTAACTGTCCATATTGTGGCAATGAATGTGAAGTGTACAGCAGAGTTGTAGGATACTACAGGCCGCTTCAAAACTGGAATGAAGGCAAAAGAGAGGAGTTTTCTGACAGGAAGGAATTCGTAATATGATGTATGATTATCTGCCTGTATCTATGGTAGATTATCCAGGCAAAATAGCTACGACGGTATTTGTAAGTGGATGTAACTTTGTTTGCCCATATTGTCACAATAGCCAGCTTATTAAATCTAAAAAACCTGTTAAGAGTGAAGCTGAGTTTTTAGAATATCTGGATAAAAGAAAAAATCTAATAGATGGCGTTTGTATAACAGGTGGTGAACCTACGCTGTGGGATGGCTTATATGACTTTATTAAGGATATAAAGGATTTAGGGTTTAGCGCTAAGCTTGATACCAACGGTTCTCGACCGGATGTAATAGAGAGGATTTTAAACGATGATTTGGTAGACTACATTGCCATGGATGTAAAGGCACCTAAAAATAAATACGGTTTATTCGTAAAAAACAATGAAGATATAGAGAAGATTGTAAAGAGCATTAATTTAATAAAAAACTCCAGAATAGATTATGAATTCAGGACAACTGTAAATGAAAATATACTTAGTTTAGAAGATTTTTCGTCAATTGGTGATTTGATTTCTGGCAGCAGAAGATATGTGCTTCAAGCCTACAAATATTCTGACGGTGTCTTAGATAAAGACTTGTGCGGCGAAAAACAGTGTGACATTGAATTTTTGAAAAATATAAAAGAGATGTTAAAAGATAAAGTAGATAAGGTATTGATAAGGTAAAAAAAGAGGAGATTTTCTCCTCTTTTTTTTGGGAAAAATTATGGAAGGTGTATAATTTTATTAGATGAGTTACAGGAAGTTCAATTAAAAATTTATTAGGGGGATTTTTATGGACAAGAATTTGTTAGGTACTAACATCGTCACACAGATAGGCATAATAGTAAAAGACATTGATGAAGCATCAAAGACTTTTGCAGACTTTTTTGGAGTTTTAAAGCCTAAGTGGAATTGGACAGATGGCTATGAGAAGTCACACGCAGAATTTAATGGGAAACCATCTGATGCTCGTGCAAAGCTTGCTTTTTTTGATATGGGGCAAGTTCTCTACATAGAGCCATAAACAATCTTGGCAGTGTAAATCTTAGATTCTTAGACATTGATGAGTTACAAAAGGAATTAGAATCAAAACCTGATTGCGTAATATTATTTGAAGAAAATAGATTTAATCCCCAATCAGAGAATGTTAATCTCTGGATGACAGAAGAGATAGAGAAGAAAATAGTAAACTACGTAAAAGACGGTGGAAGCTTATTTGCATGGCATTCTGGTCTATCATCATATTCGGAAGATGGACTGTTAAACGAGTCGTTTTTGAAGACGTTACATGAATGCATAAATTGGTGTATAAAATAGTAAATACATTTAAGTGAAAAGACAAGATAGGCTGTGTTAGATGATAGCTAGTCTATGCGCTAAGATCTTTAGATTGCGTAAAGCAGAGGAAAGAACTTATTAAGAAAAATCTCCAGTTAAACATGAGATAAAAAGCCAGTGCCATTTGGGATCATAGAACATGGTCGCGATGGTGCCAAATACGAAGACTTCTACGGATATAAAGTGGGTAGAAAGCTTTTAGATCTTCTAATAGAGAATAGAGTTTAAGATAAAGGCAAAAAGTCGGTTAAGTAAAAGCCGGCTTTTTTGTGGTTGTTAAAGTTCTTTAAATGGTTACTTGAATTACTTTAATTATAAACTTAACAAAATATTAGATATGGTATAAATTGTATTAGTAATCGTTATTTAATCAAATATAACACTTAATTCAAGCAAAATCATATTAAATTCAAGTAAAAATTGCTTGAAAGTTATATAAGCATAACGTATAATAAAATTGCAAGAAAAAATTACACCGAGGTGTTTAGATTGCCGGCAATCAAGAAGAAAAAGGTTACAATGAAAGATATAGCACAAAAATTGAATATATCTGTAAATGCAGTATCGATAGCGCTAAACGATAAAGTTGGAGTAAGCGAAGATACAAAAAACCTGATTTTAAAAACCGCTGATGAAATGGGCTATTTTGATGAAAATCCATCGTTCATAATCAAAAATCATTTTAAAAATATTTGTCTTTTGATAGAGGAGCGAAATTTTCGCGATACTCATTTTTACACAAAGGTAATACTTGGAATAGAAAATGAGGCCAGAAAAAACAATTTTGACATCTTGGTAAACTTTATGAATAAAGATGATTTTCAGATTCCTAAAAGTGTTGAAAGCAGAAAGGTGTCAGGAATATTAGTTGTAGGAACGATAAAAGATCAACACTTAAGGATGCTTTTAGATTATGGAATACCAATAGTACAAGTCGATCATTCATCATTTTTGATAAATACAGATGCAGTTTTGACTCAGAATATACCTGGATCTTATATGGCGACAAAATATCTCATTGAAAAAGGGCATACGCAGATAGGATTTTTTGGAGAGATAGACTTTTCTCTGAGTTTTAAAGAAAGATGGCTTGGATTTAATGAAGCCATGAGAGCATCAGGGCTTAATATCGACCCTATATTAAATGTAAATCCTGGTTACTGTGTAATAGGCAGCGTTGAAAAGTACGTTTTAAGCAAAAACTACAAAGAAGTGGCAAATATTATATCAAAGATGGATAAGCTACCGACTGCATGGGTATGCTCAAACGACAGTGCAGCTATAACATTGTATAATGCATTGAACATTTTAGGGTTGAAAGTGCCTGATGATATTTCAGTCGTGGGTTTTGATGACATTGATATATGCAAGATTGTCAATCCTCCATTGACTACGGTTCGTGTAAACAAGGAGCTAATGGGCGTCAAGGCAGTTCAAAAACTCTTGTGGAGGATGAATAATATTAAAGAACCGTTTGACCATATAAGGATGGAAGTTAAATTAATTGAGAGAGGATCTGTAAAAGAAATAAGATAGAAATTTAAGGCAACTATGTAAACGTGCTTATCTAACAAAAATTAATTTAAATTTAGGAGGTAGCAATTACGATGAAAAAGAGAATTTCAATTTTGATATCGGCTTTGATGATTTTATCAATACTTGTAAGTGGCTGTTCAAGTAGCTCAAACAAGCAAAATTCTTCTTCTAATGCTTCTAAGAGCACAACTGATAAGGTAACTATAAAATTGTCTACATGGGCAGGAGCAGATGAAGCAAAACAATTGCAGTCAATTATCGATAAATTAAATTCTAGTTCAAAGGATTACGTAATAGTGCAAAATTCAAACCCTGCTGACTATGATACTAGAATAACGACACAGCTTTCGGCAGGTAGTGGACCAGATCTGTTTTGGGTGTCGGCACAGAGAGCAACACAACTTGCTGCACAAGGAGCATTATTTGATATAACAAACTATTTATCTAAATCTGACAATAAGGCAGCTAACGTTTCTGATTATTACGAAAATGCATTGGCTCCATTCAAATATCAAAACAAAATATACGGATTGCCATGGGCTGAAAATCCAGTAGTATTGTATATTAATAAAGATATGTTTGACAAAGCTAAAATTCCATATCCAGATGGTACATGGAACTGGGACAAGTTCTTAAACGTTGCTCAGCAATTGACGATTGATGCAAATGGCAAACATCCAGGAGAGGCTGGGTTCGACAAAAACAACATCAAACAATGGGGTTTCACACTTAACGGTTGGCCGCCAGTTCAAATGTTTGTATGGCAAAATAATGGTGAAGTTATAACGCCGGATTTTAAAAGCTCACCAATAGATACTCCTGAAGCAAAAAAGGCATTTGAATTCTACTCTGAATTGATAAATAGTCCTGCAGTTCCTTCACAGCAGACGATTAAGGATCAAGGTTTTGATACAATGTTTAAGAATCAAGAAGTTGCGATGTTTATGGGTGGTGCTGCAGACAGTTTAGAGACGCAAGTCAAATTTAATTGCGGTGTTTATGAAGTGCCGTCAGGACCTACCGGTAAAAAGGTTACTTTTGGAGACTTGTACGGAATGGCAATAAACGCAAAGACAAAGAATCCGGATGTAGCGTTTAAAGCATTTATCGACTTAACAAATGCGATTCAAGAATGGAAGGTAGTTCCTCCTATAAAATCAGAAGTAAATGTAGATGCATTGAAGAAATTGCATCCAGATAGAAGCACAGAGACATTAGATACAATAGTAAAATCTATGTCTTATGCTGAAGGTTTCAGGTATTTTGTAAATTATCCAGATTGGGATAATATATTCTGGAATCAACTTATGGATCCTATAATAAATAATAAAGCAAATCCAGATGATCTTATTCCAAAAGTTAAGCCGCAATTGGATAATGTCTTAAAACAATACGTTAGCAATAAATAATTATGGAAGGGAGGCTTATCCTCCTTTCCTATTGATGAGATAAGCACGTTTATCTTATTTTAATATAAGGTTGGCATTCCTTTTAAAACTAAAAGGAGGAATTCAAATGGAACAATATTTAGGAACTACAGAACGATGGTTTATAACACCTGTAGTTCTCATGTTTTTTGCTTTGATAATTTATTTTGTGTTAAAGAAAATCGGATGGAAGGCAAGAGCCGCTACTGGCTTTGCTTTAGTATCACCATGGCTTATAGGATTTATTATTTTTACAGCATTTCCGCTAATTTATTCTTTGTATTTAAGCTTTACCAATTACAGTTTGTTTGGCACACCGAAATGGATTGGGCTTAACAATTATATATACATTTTTACTAATGATTATGAATTTTGGCCGTCAGTTAGACTGACTTTGCTTTATGCAATATTTACAGTACCAATTGGTGTTATAGGGTCATTATTGATTGCTATGTTGTTAAATAATCGTATAAAGGGAATAGGTGTTTTTAGAACTATCTATTATTTACCTGCTGTGATGCCTGATGTTGCTGTTGCATTAATATGGAGATGGCTTTTTAATAGTCAATCAGGCCTTATAAATTATGTTCTTTCGCCATTTCTTAAAATTTTTCATATAGGAAAAATAGACTGGTTTGGTGATCCTAAATACGTATTGTGGGCATTCATAATAATGAGTGTATGGGGTATATTTGGGACAAACACAGTTGTTTTCCTTGCTGGACTTCAAGGTGTTCCCAGAAGTCTTTATGAGGTTGCCGAACTTGATGGTGCAAGTTCATGGATTAAATTTTGGAAAATAACTATTCCACAAATATCACCTGTAATACTCTTACAAGTTGTAATGGGAATTATTAGTGCATTGCAGATATTTACTGTGGCAATGTTTGTAAGACCAACAACTGGTGCAGGAATATTCATGAATCAATTGATTTACAATAGAGGTTTTACACAATTGCACATGGGGCAAGCATCAGCAATAGCATGGGTATTATTTGTAATAATATTAGCTTTTACTCTTTTAGTTTTCAAATCCACACCAGCATGGGTACACTACGAAGGGGAAATCAAAAGGTGATTAAGGAGATGTTAAACTATGGTGGGCATATTAAGCACATATAAAAAGTCTAACAGGGTTCGCAATATTACAAAGAAAACTATTTTGTACATTGTTCTTTCAGCAATAGCCATAGTAATATTGATGCCTTTTTTTTGGATGCTGTCAACAGCATTGAAATCAAATGCAGATATTTTTGCATGGCCGCCGGATTTCTTCCCTAAACCTGCATTATGGGGGAACTTTGCAAAAGCATGGCATGCTATGCCATTTAACAAATACCTAATAAATAGTATATTTATAGTTGTTTTGGGAATGGTAGCTGAGATAACTAGTGAGACTTTAGTAGCGTATGGCTTTGCACGCTTTAAGTTTCCTGGAAGAGATTTGATATTTTTCATACTTTTAAGTACAATGATGTTGCCTTTTCATGTAACATTGATACCTACTTATTTGATATGGCAGAAATTAGGCCTTGTAGGCCAGTTTGATCCGTTGGTTATAAGGGCATGGACAGCATGGGGACCTTTTTACATTTTTCTTTTGAGACAATTTTTGATGGGAATTCCTTTTGAGTTAGATGAAGCTGCAGAGATTGATGGTGCGACTCCGCTGCAAACTTTTGTTCATGTTATTTTACCTCAGATTAAACCCGCTCTTTTAGCTATTTGCGTGTTTACATTTAGAGGATATTGGAATGATTTTTTAGGGCCTGTTCTTTATCTCAATGATATGAATAAGTACACGATGACCCTTGGTATGTACTTTTTCATGGGTGGTGTAAATGAACAACCAAGTTGGAACTATTTGATGGCTATGTCAATTGTGATAGCACTTCCTATGCTTGTTTTATTCTTTATCGCTCAACGGTATTTTATTGAAGGAATTACTTTTACTGGTTTAAAGGACTAAGTTTATTCTTCATGTAGATTTATTATTGAAGGGGATGACAATAGAATGGTTACATCTTATGGCAACTATTTTCACAAATTCATAATAGGTGCTAACTACTGGCCAAGAAATTATGGTGTTGACATGTGGAAAAGATGGAATAAGGAAGAAATTAAAAATGAGTTTATTGAAGCAAAATCATTAGGACTTGATGTAATGAGAATAAATCTCTTGTGGGAAGATTTTCAGCCACAACCTGATATCATATCGGAAGACGCGATTAAGAAATTTGATGAACTTATTGAAATATGCCATGATGTAGATATTAAAATTGTCCCTACATTTTTCGTAGGACACATGAGCGGAGAGAATTTCGATGTAAATTGGAGAAATGGCAAAAGCATATACAATGATTCTTTCATGTTGAGGCATGAGGTAAAACTCGTCGGTTTTTTTGCAGAAAAATACAAAAATGAAGATGCAATTTTATTCTGGGATCTTTCCAATGAACCTGACAACTATGTTAAAGCAGAATCGAGACACGATGCATGGCTATGGAACTATATGCTGTCTAATGAGATAAAAAGGTACGACAAAAATCATCCAGTGACATTGGGAATTCATCAGGTATCCCTTCTTTCTGACAATAAATTTTACCCGGAGGATTTAAAAGAAGGCAATGACTTCTTATGTATGCATGCGTATCCAATATATACAGATACATGCATTGACCCTGTGAATTCCATAAGAAGCACGTATATTGCACCATTTGCATCGAAGCTTACTAAAGCTATGGGTGGCAAAGATGTTCTATTTGAAGAATTTGGCGCTACCACACTTATGATGTCAGAAGAAATCGAAGGTAAATACTACAAAACGGTTTTATACAGTCTATTTGCAAATGAATCATTAGGTGCAATAGCATGGTGCTTTGGAGATTTTACAGTTGGAAACAAATTGCCCTACAACACCACACCTTTTGAAACGCACTTTGGCATAACTGCATTTGATGGCAGGCCAAAGCCATCGGGACTTCAAATAAAGGCTTTTTCGGAATTTATAAATAAAATTGAATACGATGAATTAATCCCCAAAAGTTGTGATGCAGCCATAATTGTTCCTGATAAGTATTATAATGCATTGTTTGTTGGCGATGATTACACACCGGAAAGAAATTTCAGAATACTTTTAAATAGCTTTATACTTGCAAAAGAAGCTGGTATAGATGTAGAGATGGTAAAAGCTTCTGATGTTGATTTTAACAAATACAAGATGCTGATACTTCCATCGGCATATAGGAAGGGACATTTAACACACGATCAGTGGATGAGGATAGTTGACTATGTAAAAAGCGGTGGTACATTATACGCATCTTATGATGGAATTGCAGTTGAGAGATTTGACGAAGTTTTTGGCATTGAAACACAGTATTCAATGGTGCCGAAGGATAATATCGCTTCAATTTATATAGAAGACAGAAAGATTAAGTTAAATTATAGCACACTTAAATTTAATAAACACTTAATCGTAAAACCTACTACATGCAGTGTGATTGGATACGACAATGAAGGAAATCCCGCAGTAGTCATAAATAAATTCGGTAAAGGCAATGCAGTCTTTGTAACGTACCCTATCGAACTTTATTTAAGCTACATGCCGGACGTATATAAAGACGATAAAACTTATGAAATATACAAATTGGCAAAAGAAATATCAAATATAAATCCGAAGATAGAAGCGGGATCGCCATTCGTAGAGGTCAAAGAATTTAAGTACAAAGGTAAAGAACTTGTAATATTTATTAATCATGAAGATGTTGATGTGAAGATTGATGCGAACATTTCTGGAAGAGTGAAAGATATAATAAGCAATAAAGAATTTGATTTGGAAAATTTCATGATAAAAGCCGATGAAGCAGTTGCATTTTTGATGTAGAAGGGGGTATTATAATGTTTAGGCTAAGGAGGCTTACAGACAAACCAATATTGTCGCCTATAAAAGAACATGAATGGGAAAGAAAAGCTGTATTCAATGCCGCAGTTATATATGAAGATCATAAGTTTCACCTTTTTTACAGAGCTTCTAACAATGGATTCGTATTAAACACAGAGAAGCCAGAAGAAAAGCATAAATTTGTGTCATCAATAGGCTATGCGATAAGCAATGATGGCATCAATTTTGAAAGATTTGACAAGCCTATTATAGTAGGTGAGACAGAGCAGGAAGCATGGGGTGTTGAAGATCCCAGAGTGACAAAAATTGATAATAAATATTACATGCTTTATACAGGTTTTGGAGGAAAAAGTTGGGATGATTTCAGGATATGTATGGCTGCATCTTATGACTTGAAAAATTGGGAAGGACATAGAGTAGTTCTTGACGAACCAAACAAAGATGCAGCACTTTTGCCTGAAAAAATAAACGGGAAGTATGTCATGTTTCACAGAAGAGAACCCGATATTTGGATAGCATATTCAGATGATTTGATAAATTGGACTGATCATAAGATAATAATGAAGCCTATTGAAGATACATGGGAATCTAAGAAGATTGGTATAGCAGGGCCTCCTATAAAAAGAGATGATGGATGGCTTCTTATCTACCATGGAGTCGACAAAAACAATGTGTACAGGTTAGGTGCAGCACTTTTAGATTTAAAAGATCCATCAAAAGTGGTAGCAAGGCAGAAAGAGCCTATTTTGGAGCCTGAACTTGATTGGGAAAGAGAAGGTCTTGTGCCGAATGTAGTTTTTAGCTGTGGTGCAGTTGAAGCAAATGGAATGTACTACGTTTATTACGGTGGTGCAGATACACATATAGGTGTCGCAGTAGTAGATAAAAATAAAATATCATTTTAAGGAGTGGATAAATTGATAAAGCTAAAAAGGCTAAGCGACAAACCAATTTTAGAACCAGTGACAGAGCATGAATGGGAGAGAAAAGCTGTATTTAACTGTTCTGCAATATACGACAATGGATTGTTTCACCTTATCTACAGAGCGACGGACTTAGGACCACACAAAAAATACGGAAAATATATATCAAGGTTAGGCTACGCTGTAAGCAAAGATGGAATTAACTTTATGAGGCTTGATAAACCTGTTTTAAGTAATGACGTAGAACAAGAGCTAAGAGGGTGCGAAGACCCAAGGATAGTTAAGATTGACGATACGTACTACATGATGTATACAGGCTTTGGAGATAGGACAGATGATGACTACAGAATATGCCTTGCAACTTCAAAAAATTTAATAAATTGGGAGAGAAAAGGTGTTGTTTTAGATGAGCCAAACAAAGATGCTGCGCTTTTTCCAGAAAAGATAAATGGCAATTATGTAATGTTTCACAGAAGGTATCCGGATATATGGATAGCATACTCCAGCGATTTAAAAACATGGTTTGGCCATAAATCAATAATAAAACCTATCAAAGGAACTTGGGAAAGCTCAAGGGTGGGTGTGGCTGGACCACCTATAAGGACTAAAGATGGATGGTTTCTCATTTACCATGCTGCAGATGACGACAATGTCTATAGATTAGGTGCAGCACTTCTCGACATAAATGATCCATCGATAGTTTTAGCGAGGCAAAAAGAGCCAATTTTGGAACCTGAACTTGAATGGGAAAAGAACGGCTTTATATCAAATGTGGTCTTTAGCTGCGGCAATGCGGTAAGAGGCGATGATATATTTGTCTATTACGGTGGTGCAGACACTGTAATAGGTGTAGCGTATATAAATATGAATGATATAAAATTTGATTAAAAATAACCCCCTCACATCAAGAGTATATGTGATGTGAGGGGGTTATAATTATTATAACGATTAAGTTAATTAAGAAAATACAGAATTATTTTGAATATATCAAACGGTTGACATATTTATAAATGCGTGATATAATAAAACCATAATAAAAAGCTTTACAAAAAGCTTTAAAATAATTATGGAGAGGAGATCATCATGAAGAGAAAAAAATTATTATCAATGATTGTATCGTCGGCTTTGATACTTTCACTTGTTGCAGGTTGTGGCACGACGAACAACAACACATCAGCTAAAAGTAATACATCATCTAAGAGCTCTGAAACCGTTAAAATTACTTTTTTAAATTCAAAAGGCGAAATAGAATCACAGTTAGAAGCTGCTGCTAAGCAATTTACAAAAGAAAATTCAAATATTACAGTAGATGTAATTCCAGTGCCTGCAGGACAATCTCCTTTTGAAAAAGTCACTTCCATGTACGCTTCTGGTAATGCTCCTACTTTGGCTATGCTTGATCCTGGTGATGTTGCGAAATTTAAAGACAAATTTTTAGATTTAAGCAATGAAAAGTGGGTATCTGATGCAGTATCAGGTGCATTAAATGTTGCAACTATAGACGGTAAAGTTATGGCTTTTCCTTTTGCAATAGAAGGATATGGTTTTATATACAATAAAGCAGTTTTAGATAAAGCTTTTGGAGGTAATTTTGATCCGAAATCAATAAAAACAAGGAATGACTTGGAAAATGCCTTTAAGAAAGTTGAAGCGAGTGGTGTTAAAGCACTGGAAATTTCTCCAATGGATTGGTCATTAGCAGGACATTTTTTACCTATTGCTTACGCTGATCAATCAAAAGATCCTGCTCAAGTAGATAAATTTATATCTGATTTAAAAGCTGGTAAAGCTGATCTAGCAAATAATAAAGTATTTAACGGTTTAATGGATACGTTTGACATGATGAAAAAGTATAATTTAGATAAAAATAATCCTATGGCACCAACATACGATAAAGGTCCTCAAGTTATTGGACAAGGACAAGTTGGCTTTTGGTTTATGGGCAACTGGGCATGGCCTCAGATAAAGACATTTGATACAGCAAATGGTCAATATGGATTTGTACCTGTGCCAATAAGTAATGATCCAAATGACTATGGCAATTCTGGAATACCAGTTGGTGTTACTAAATTTATAGGAATAGACAAAACACAAAACAACCAAGCACAGCAGGATGCAGCGAAAAAGTTTTTGAATTGGTTGGTGTATAGCCAGTCAGGACAAGATGCGCTTGTGAATCAATGTAGTGTAATTCCAGCATTCAAAAATATCAAGCTTGTGCCAAATGATCCATTAGCAAAGTCAATTGAGCAATATATAACTGAAGGAAACACATTAGAATTTATGACAACATTACCATCTGATCATTGGTCAAAATTAGGTGCTTCAATGCAGAAATATTTATCTGGAGTTACAGATAGAAAAGGCTTAATCAATGATATTGAAAGCTACTGGAAAAGTGTACAATAAATAATTTTACTGAATAACGGATGGAATGTTCTATCCGTTATTCAGCATTATTCAATGTTATGGAGGATTTAATATGAATATGGAGAAAAATTTCTTGAGTAGACTAAAGACATACTTGATATTTGCTGGGCCTGTGACTATTGCTTTTTTTACAGTAGTAATATTGCCGTTTATATATGGAATATATCTTACTTTTACTGACTGGAACGGTATTTCGGCCACACATTCATTTGTTGGATTTCAAAACTATTTACAAGTGTTTAAAGACAAAGTATTTTGGACATCTTTTTTGCTTACTTTAAAGTACGTATTTTTTTCTGTAATACTAATTAACGCTATTGCTTTCTTTTTAGCGTATTTGTTGACAAGTGGTATAAAAGGACAAAACTTTTTTAGAGCGGGATTTTTTACTCCTAACTTAATTGGAGGTATATTGCTTGGCTTTATTTGGCAGTTTGTATTTTCAAATATCCTTGTCTACATTGGTCAACATTTTAATTTGCCTATATTTAGTGCATCTTGGCTTACTGATCCCAATAAAGCTTTTTGGGCGTTGGTTATTGTAACTGTATGGCAATACTCTGGATACATGATGGTAATATATATTTCGGGTTTTATGAATATTCCCAGAGATCTCTTGGAAGCCGCAAGTATCGATGGAGCAAATTCATATCACAGGCTTAAAAATATAATTCTTCCATTAATGGTTCCTTCCTTTACGATAAGCGTATTTTTGACTTTGCAGAGAGGGTTTATGGTTTATGATATAAATTTGTCTTTAACAAACGGTGGTCCGTATAAGAGTACAGAGTTGATTTCAATGCATGTTTATAATACTGCCTTTTTGAGTCAGCAGTATGGTATTGGCCAAGCAGAAGCGTTTTTCCTATTTGCTGTAGTTGCAATTGTCACATTATTGCAAGTGTATTTTAGCAAGAAGATGGAGGTGGAAAGCTGATGAAAAGAAAAGAATATATATTAAATGGCATAAAACTGATATTTTTAAGCATAGTATTTGTACTATATATTTTTCCATTTTTTATTGTATTAATTAATTCATTTAAAGAAAGAAAAGACATATTAATAAATCCTATGATGATGCCAAGCAAGTTAAATTTAAGCAACTATATTGATGCATATACAAAGATGGATTATCTGCATGCATTCGCAAACTCACTAATAATTACAGTGTTTAGCGTTGCGCTGATAACATTGTTGTCATCAATGACAGCTTATATATTCGTGAGGAGGAAGTGGAAGTTCAACCAATTTATGTTTTTCTTTATGGTTGCATCTATGATTATTCCGTTTCAAGGCATAATGATACCACTTGTAAAAATATATGGTTCGATAGGGATGATGGACAATAAATGGTCTTTAATCTATATGTATATTGGTTTTGGTGCATCATTAGCTGTTTTCATGTACCATGGCTTTATAAAAAGCATACCTGTAGAGTTAGAAGAAGCAGCGACGATCGATGGGTGTAGCCAACTTCAGACATTTTTTAAAATTGTCTTTCCACTTCTAAAACCGACGACAGTAACTATCGCTATATTGGATATTTTATGGATTTGGAATGATTTTTTACTACCGTATTTAGTTTTAATATCACCTGACCAGAGAACATTGCCATTGTCTGTTTTCTACTTTTACGGGACATACACAATTGAATATGGTCCTGCAATGGCAGCATTAATGATTGCGACTATTCCTGTAATAGTTGTATATCTGATAATGCAAAAACAGATTATAAAAGGTGTTTTACAGGGTTCAATTAAATAATAAAGGATGAATTGAATGAGCAAAATTAACAATGCGAATGAGTTTATAAGACGTAGTAAAGAAAAGTTAAACCAAATATACAGATTGAAATATCATTTAATGGGTGAATATGGGTGGATAAATGATCCAAACGGATTTGTTCATTTTAAAGATAATTACCATTTATTTTATCAACACTACCCATATGATGCTGCTTGGGGATCAATGCATTGGGGTCATGCTGTAAGCAAAGATTTGATTAAATGGACTTATTTACCTGTAGCTTTAGCACCTGATAAAGACTATGACAAAGATGGATGCTTTTCTGGAAGCGCTATCGAAAAAGATGGGAAATTATATCTTATTTACACAGGACATATATATACTAAGAAAGAAAAAAATGATGATTACAAACAAGTTCAGAATATGGCCATATCAGTAGATGGCATTACCTTTGAAAAGTATGAAAGAAATCCGATAATAGACGTAGCACAGATTCCAGATAAAGCCAGCAAGAAAGATTTTAGAGATCCAAGAGTCTTTAAAATAGATAATACCTATTATCTTTTAATTGGCTCTAATGATGAACATGGAATTGGGCAGGCTCTAATGTATAAGTCAACTGATTTAGTAAAATGGGAATTTGTGAACATTCTTTTAAAGGGCAATGAAAGTACAGGCATTAATTGGGAATGTCCTGACATAGTCAGATTTGATGATAGAGACATTTTATTTGTATCAGCACAGTACATGAGACCTAATGGTATTTATTTCAAAAATACTCATTCTTCTATCTATTTTATTGGCAAGTTAAATGTAGATGAAGGGAAATTCGCATATACAGATTACTACTTGGTTGATTATGGATTTGACTTTTATGCACCACAGACGACTGTGGATAAGCATGGTAGAGTTATAATGATAGCTTGGATGAACATGTGGGAGACAGATTTGGTCACGAATCGTCTGGGCCATAATTGGGCTGGTGCTATGACGCTTCCTAGAGAAGTTATAAAAATAGGTGAGGAGATATACTTTAAGCCAATATCAGAGATAGTTAAGTACAGGAAAAATGAATACAGTTTGCAAGACATAGAATTAAATGGTGAAGTTGATCTTGAAACGAATGGAATATGTTATGAGATTGATGCTGAATTTGAACCACAAGATGCATATGAATTTGGAGTTAAGGTATTTAAGGGAAAGTGCGAAGAGACTGTTTTGTCATATAATTGCCGTGAAAGATTATTTACATTTAATCGAGAAAGATCCGGCATTGGTCCTAAAGGAGAGAGAAAGGCAGAAGTTGATCTAATAGATGGTAGATTAAGGCTTAGTATTTTTGTGGATGTATCGTCTGTTGAAGTTTTTATAAACGGTGGGAAAAAAGTAATGACTGGGAGAGTTTACCCTGACAGTCAGTCTGTAAATATTTCATTGTTTTCTAATGGACTTTGCAAAGTTGTGAATTTTAAAAAATGGGATATAGAGTAAGTTATAAACTATTCGAGGTGGTTTATGTGTATGATGTAGTGGCGTTAGGAGAGTTGCTGATTGATTTTACGCCTGCTGGAAAATCAGAAAATGGGAATACACTGTTTGAAATGAATCCTGGTGGAGCACCTGCTAATGTTTTGACTGCAGTAACGAAATTAGGCGGCAAATGTTCTTTTATTGGGATGGTTGGCGATGATCAATTTGGGCATTTTTTAAAGCAGGTCCTTGATAAAAATATGATTGAAACAAGAGGTTTAAAAAATACTGTTCATGCAAATACAACATTGGCATTTGTTCATCTGGATGAATTAGGTGATAGGAGCTTTACATTTTACAGAAATCCAGGTGCTGATGTGATGCTTAGCAGTGAAGATATCGATAGAACACTAATAGACGAAAGTAAAATATTTCATTTTGGCTCATTATCATTAACAGATGAACCTTCAAAGACAGCAACTTTAAATGCTTTAATGTATGCAAAACAAACTGGAAAAATAATATCTTATGATCCGAATTGGAGACCGACGTTGTGGAAAGACGAAATATCAGCAAAAGAAGTGATATTTTCTCCACTTAAATATGTAGATATAGCAAAACTGTCATTGGAAGAATTGTATTTTTTGACTGATGAATCAGATATTCAAGTGGCCAGCAGCAAGCTGTACGACATGGGAATAAAGCTTGTATTGGTGACATTGGGAAAGGATGGTTGCTATTATATATATTCATCAGGTTCAGGACAAATACCTGCATTTTTTGTAGATGTAGTTGACACTACAGGAGCAGGTGATGGATTTTTGGGAGGAATTCTTTATAACATATCGAAAATCGGATGTCCAATAGAAAAAATTAGCCGTAGCGATATGGAAGAAATAATCAGGTTTTCTAATGCAGTTGGCGGGTTATGCACTACAAAAAAAGGAGCTATTCCAGCTATGCCTTCTATGGACGAAGTAAAAAAATTGCTATCTTAATTTATAAATCTAAATGATGGAGGATAATCATGTTTAATTTTAATGACAAGATTGTGTTTGACGATAAAAAGTATGATGTATTGACAGTTGGAGAAATGTTGGTAGATATGATTTCTACAGATTATGATGATGATTTTGAGTGTGATACTTATAAAAAATATTTTGGAGGCTCACCTGCAAATATTGCTATAAATTCTAAAATGTTAGGTATAAATTCAATTATTGTTTCATCGGTTGGCAATGACGGACTTGGAAAGTTTTTATTAAAAAAATTGCAAGAACACCATATTGAAATTAAATATGTAAGACAAGTCGACTATTCCACAAGCATGGTTCTGGTTACAAAAAGCAAAAGCAGTCCCACACCAATATTTTACAGAGATGCAGATTATCATATTGAATATTCAGATGAGCTAAAATACTTAATTGAGAACACAAAAATAGTTCATTTTTCTAGCTGGCCTATATCGAGAAATCCGTCAAGGAGTACAGTGGAGATTTTGATTGATGAATGTAAAAAACACGATGTTTTAGTATGTTATGATCCTAATTATCATTCCATGATCTGGGAAAGAGGTCACGATGGAATAGAATATATAAAATCTTTAATAGCAAAAGTTGATATTATAAAGCCATCTGAAGATGATGCAGAAAGGATTTTTGGCAAAGATGCACCAGAAGATCAGCTTAAAAAATTTTTGGACCTTGGTGCTAAATTAGTGATTCTTACATTGGGGAAGGATGGGGCAATAGTTTCAAACGGAAAAGAAACAATTAGATTTAATACGTTAGCAGATGAAGTTGTTGATACTACTGGTGCAGGTGATGCATTTTGGTCAGGGTTCTATAGTGGTTTGATAAAAGGATATACTTTAAAAGAATCATTGGAATTAGGATTTGCAGTCAGCGCATATAAACTAAGGTATGTAGGAGCAATAGTTGATTTGCCAGACATTGATACAATAAAGTCTATTTATGATTTAAAAAAAACTGAGGTGGTATTAAATGGCGCTTAATAATAAAGTACAGCTAATAACTTATCCAGATTCATTGGGCGGTGATCTAAAAACTTTAAATGATGTATTAGAAAAATATTTTTATGATGTATTTGGCGGTATTCACATTTTGCCGCCTTTTCCATCATCTGGTGATAGAGGGTTTGCACCAATAACATACAGCGAGATAGACCCTAAATTTGGATCATGGTACGACATTAAGAAAATGGCTGATAATTTTGATATTCTTTTAGACTTAATGGTTAATCATGTATCAAGAAGATCTATTTATTTTCAGGATTTCTTAAAAAAAGGAAGAATGTCAGAATACGCTGATATGTTTATTACATTGGATAAACTTTGGAAGGATGGCAAACCTGTCAAAACCGATATAGAAAAAATGTTTTTGCGAAGGACTTTGCCATATTCAACATTTAAAATAGAAGAAACAGGAGAAGAAGAAAGAGTTTGGACGACTTTTGGAAAGACAGATCCATCAGAACAAATTGATTTGGATGTCAACTCACATTTAGTAAGAGAATTTTTATTAGAAGTCTTTAAAACATTTAGCAATTTTGGTGTTAATATAGTCCGGCTTGATGCAGTAGGATATGTAATAAAAAAAATTGGAACTAGCTGTTTCTTTGTGGAACCGGATATATACGAATTTTTAAACTGGATAAAAGGACAAGCAGCATCTTATGGAATAGAACTGCTTTTGGAGGTACATTCGCAATTTGAAGTACAATACAAATTGGCAGAGCGTGGATTTTGGATTTATGATTTTATTTTGCCGTTTACTGTTCTTTATACTTTAATAAACAGATCAAATGAAATGTTGTATGATTATCTAAAAAACCGTCCTATGAATCAATTTACAATGTTGGATTGCCATGATGGAATTCCTGTAAAACCTGATTTGGATGGACTTATTGATACGAAGAAAGCTAAAGAAGTGGTCGATATATGTGTGCAAAGAGGTGCGAATCTAAGCCTTATATACGGAGATAAATATAAATCAGAAGATGGTTTTGATGTACATCAAATTGGGTGCACATATTATTCAGCATTAAATTGTGATGATGATGCATATTTAGCAGCCAGAGCTATTCAATTTTTTACACCAGGTATACCACAAGTCTATTACGTAGGACTTTTAGCTGGAGTAAATGACTTTGAAGCAGTAAAAAGGACAAAAGAAGGGCGAGAGATAAATAGACACAATTATGGTTTAAATGAAATAGAGGAATCAGTTCAGAAAGACGTCGTTCAGAGATTACTAAAGTTGATCAGATTTAGAAATAGATATGAAGCTTTTAATGGAGAATTTTTAGTAGAAGACTGTAAAGATGATGAAATTAGGCTTACTTGGGAAAAAGATGATAAACATTGTAGTTTATTCATAGATTTGGGGTCATACAGGACAATCGTTAATTATGTAGATGAAAATGGAAAAGATGTGGAATATATAGTGTAAATATTTTTGTTGTTAAAGCAAGTTTACAAGCGATATTGTAGACTTGCTTTTTGATTGCTATTGCATTTTAGATTGTACTTCTATGCCCTTTTATAGACAAGCTTTTTTAAAAGTAATATAATATAGTAGGTTTATATTAAACAAAAGATGGTTTTATAAGTAGAAGGTGGATGCGATGGCTACAATAAAAGATGTTGCAGAAAAAGCTGGTGTGACTGTCACGACAGTTTCGAGAGTTTTAAATAATAGAGGATATATAAGCGAAAAGACGAGAAAAAAAGTATATGAGGCAATGAAAGAGCTAAATTATCAGCCAAATGAATTAGCTCGTTCACTTTATAGAAGGAAATCTTACTTAATAGGGCTTTTGATTCCTAGCGTTTCACACCCTTTTTTTGCAGAACTTACAAACTATATTGAATATTATGCATATCAAAATGATTATAAGATATTGTTGTGCAATTCCCTGCAAGATGTAGAGAAAGAGAAAGGCTACATTGATATGCTTAAAAGACATCAAGTTGATGGTATAATAATCGGAAGTCATACTTTGAAAACTGAACAATACCTTAATGTAAATTTGCCTATAGTTGCTATTGATAGGTACTTCTCTGAAAAAATACCATATGTTGCGTCAGACAATTACAATGGAGGTGTATTGGCAACAAGGCTATTGATACAAAAGGGGTGCAGAAAAATTGCCCATATTAGTGGTCCGTTAGTTTTAAATACACCTGCGAATAATCGTTATAAAGCTTTTATGGATGTGGTAAAAGAGCATAACATTGAAAATGTCGTAGTGGAGACAAAGTTAAACGTATTTGATACCGACGAGTATAAAAAATTGATTATTAAGCTTTTTACAGACCATCCTGATATAGACGGTGTATTTGCCAGTAGTGACTTGATTGCAGCCACGATTATAAATGCAGCTAGAGAAATAGGCAAAGAAGTCCCTAAGGACTTAAAGATTGTGGGTTATGATGATATTAGCATTGCAAAGACGATTGTCCCACCGTTGACTACCATAAGACAGCCTATAGAAGAAATGGCGAAAAAAACTATTGAGATAATTTTGGATCAAATTGATGGCAAGGAAGTAAACATAGAAAATGTTCTGCCCATTACATTGGTTGAAAGAGAATCTGCTTAAAAATAGTTAATTAATTAGGAGGCATTAATCGTGTGGAAGCTTTATGCAATATTGTCTGCTTTATTTGCGGCACTGACATCTATCTTAGCAAAAATTGGTATAAAAGGTGTAGATTCAAACCTTGCAACAGCCATACGCACGAGCGTCATCATATTTTTATCATGGGGCATTGTTTTTGCTACAGGTGTACAGAGCGGCATGAAAGTATTGACGCGGCAAAACTGGCTTTTTTTGATTCTATCAGGTCTTGCTACAGGTCTTTCATGGCTTTTTTATTACAAAGCCATAGCTTTAGGAGATGTTTCAAAAGTTGCTCCTATTGATAAGTCCAGTATAGTCATAACACTTGTCTTGTCATACATAATTTTAGGTGAGCATTTTGATTTAAAGACCATAATAGCAGGAATTTTGATAACGGCAGGTACTTTTGTCATGATCATGTAGCGTATATGCCTTCACAATGCCATAATTTTACCCTTCTTAAAATTTGTCACGGAAAACAGATGACAGAAATGAAATTGTTTAAATTGAAAAGGTGTAAATGGTGTCATACAATAGAATTAGAAAAAATAATAAATTTAAGGAGGGTAAAAATCATGGACAGAAACATGGCTTTGACAAATAAAGGTGGAACTGCAAAAGCAAAACTTCAAAAGCTTGGCGGATTTTTAGCTGGAATGGTTCTTCCTAACATCGGCGCATTTATAGCATGGGGTCTTATAACAGCATTTTTCATTCCTACTGGTTGGACACCAAATGCCAACTTAGCTAAATTGGTAGGACCTATGATAACATACTTGCTGCCTATCCTTATCGGTTATACAGGCGGTAAACTTATATACGATGTAAGAGGTGGCGTCGTAGGTGCTATTGCTACAGCAGGTATTGTAATAGGTTCATCCATACCGATGTTTTTAGGTGCGATGATAATGGGACCACTTGGAGGGTATCTTATCAAAAAGTTTGATGAAGCAGTAGATGGAAAGATACCGACAGGCTTCGAAATGTTGGTAAACAATTTCTCGGCAGGTATATTAGGCGCAATATTAGCAATCTTAGCATTTCTTTTCATCGATCCGGTCGTTACAGGTATATCGACAGGTTTAGGTGCAGCAGCACAATGGGTAACTGCAAAGGGAATACTTCCTTTGATAGCAATATTCATTGAACCAGGTAAAGTATTATTCTTAAACAATGCAATAAACCACGGTATATTGTCACCACTTGGAATACAGCAGGCTAAAGAAGTTGGCAAGTCCATATTCTTCTTGTTAGAGACAGATCCTGGCCCAGGATTTGGTATACTCATGGCATACTGGATTTTTGGCAAAGGCACAGCAAAGCAATCAGCACCAGGCGCTGTGATCATCCACTTCTTTGGTGGTATACATGAAATATACTTTCCATATGTTTTAATGAATCCTATACTGATATTAGCTGTAATAGGTGGTGGAATGGCTGCAGATGCTACATTCGTTCTAACACACGCAGGCCTTGTTGCAACACCATCACCAGGAAGCATCATAGCTGAAATTGCCATGACACCAAAAGGCGGACTTTTACCAGTATTGACAGGTATAACAGTAGGTGCTGTTGTATCATTCTTAATAGCTTCTGTATTTGTAAGAAGAGCCAGCGAGGATACAATGAGCGAAGAAAACATGGCATTTGCTAAGTCAATGGTAAGCAATCTAAAAGCGCAAAGCAAAGGACAAGCTCCTGTATCAAATATTGCAAAAGCAGAACCTAAATTAATAGTATTTGCTTGTGATGCAGGCATGGGCTCATCTGCGATGGGTGAATCAATACTCAAAAAGAAACTTAAAGATGCTGGACTTGATATAACCGTCAAACATTCTGCAGTAAACCAGATACCAAAAGAGGCTGACATAGTATTTACGCAGGAAAGCTTGGCAGAAAGAGCATCACAGGTGGCACCATCAGCACAAATAGTGAAAGTGAATAATTTCCTTGATGGCAAAGTATATGACGAGTTTATTTCGACGATTAAGAAGAAATAATAAAAACGGTGAATGATGATATGAAGGATTTAAGCGATCGTCAAAAATTCATAATTAAATCTTTAATAGAGAAAGGTCCTTTAAGTATAGAGGACCTTTCCAAATTAATGAATATCAGCAAGAGGACTATTGATAGAGAAGTCCATGAAGCGAATAAGATTTTGAAAAACTACCGTTGTGTTATAACTGAAAATGAGTCAAAATATGAAATACACGGTGGAAATGGAAGCTTAGAAGAAATAAGCAAAGAAATCGGCCCTATATCGTATGGCAGCATATTAAGCCAAGAGCAGAGGCAGATATATATGACTTTAAGCATGCTTTTGTCAAAAGAGCCATTAAAATCAACTTACTTCAGCTATCTTTTCAATGTATCAGAAGGCACAATAAGCATGTACCTCGATAAGATAGAGATATGGCTTAAGGTGAGAAACTTAGAGCTTATAAGGAAAAGAGGCATAGGCATAAAAGTTGAGGGGACAGAGATAGACAAGAGAAAAGCGGTAATAGAGCTAATGTATAGTTATTTGCCATTGGATGAAATGCTTATGTACGTGTACGGCGACAAACAGGATAAGTTCATTACGGAGTTTTTTAATAATATATTTAGCAGTGAAATTATAAATACCGCTAAAAAATTGGTGAAGCTTATTAATGAGACAGTCGTAAAGATAAATGACGACAACAATTATTTCGCTTTATTTTTGCATGTGGCAACAGCTATATATAGGTACATGCAAGATGAAAGCATAAAGTTAAATAAAGATATTGTGGATGACATACTGTCGTCAGAACAGTTTAGCTTTATCTATAAAGTAGATGAAATAATGAAAGAACACGGCATAAATCTAACAGATGATGAGCTGGCATACCTGGCAATACACTTAAATGGCAAAAAGTCTATTTACAAGAAAGAAGGTTTCATTGAGCTTGGAATCACATTAGATGACCTTTCGAAAGAGCTTATCGAAGAAGTCGCAAAGATATTGAAGACGGAGATAAAGTGCGATGATAAACTTATATACGGCTTGTCGCAGCACATAGAGACACTTATTTACAGGCTTAGTATGGGCCTTCAGTCCAGAAATACTTTAATAGATCAAATAAAAGAGTATTATGGGGAATTGTTTGAAGCGGTAAATAAAGCTTGCAGGCTTATATTTTCGAAGTACAACATAACAGTGCCTGCAGAGGAAATAGGTTATATAACGATGCACGTAGGTGCTGCTATTGAAAGGCAAAAGGCAGAGAAAAGTTTGAGGGCTTTAGTAATATGTCCTAACGGCATAGGAACGGCAAAGATATTGTCAGAGAAATTAAAAAGCACTTTTCCTGAGATAGATTCTATAGAAATTGGTTCAATACGCAATAAAGACGATGGTAAAGATTATGATATCATTATCTCTACAGTAAAGCTGTATGAAGATGAAGATTCTTTAGACAATGTAATAACGGTATCACCTTTTTTAACTTCTGACGATATACGAAAAATAAGAAATTTAATCGACAAGATAGGCTTTAATGAAGATGACAATTACCTTTTGCCACTTAAGTTAAATGACATAAGCAGATCAGAAAGCGAAAGCAGCATAACTAAGTATTTTGGTGAAACTTTAAAAAATTTGAATATAAGCAAGATAAGCGCAAATGGTTTAAATGAGCTTATAGATGTAATTGTAGATGAAATATCAAATATAGATGTCATGTCAGATAAAGATGAAATAAAAGAGCTTATAAAAAAGCGGGAGATGATGGGCAATACGGTCATACCAGGCACAAGGATCGCTCTTTTACACACAAGAAGCGACAAGATGATCATACCGTACATCGGAATATACAGACTAAGTAGTCCTATCAAAATGAGAAGCATAGGGTTTACGTATGAAGAAGTTGATACGATTCTTGTCATGCTGGCAAGGAAGAAAGAGGATAACACCGTACTGGAAATGCTGGGTGAGATAAGCATTGCACTTGTAGAAAACGACGATTTCAAAGATGCCTTAAAATATGGTAATATTGATGATGTAAAAAATATTATTATTAACGTATTAAAAAAGTATTAGGAGGATTATTACAATGAATAGTGAAATCTTAAATGAAAATAACATCGTATTGAATGAAGCTTCAGAGTCTAAATTTGATTCTATCAAAAGAGCTGGAAGACTATTAGTTGATAGAGGATATGTTGAAAAAGAATATATTGAAGGCATGATAGAGAGAGAAAATGACGTCACCACATACATTGGCAATGGCATAGCAATTCCACACGGTGTATCCGAATATGTGAAATATATAAAGAAATCGGGAATAGTTGTGATACAGTATCCAGATGGAGTGGATTTTGGCGATGGCAATATTGCATACGTGGTTATAGGCATTGCCGGAAAAGACGATGAGCACTTAGAGATACTGTCAAGCATCGCCTTAACATGCCAGTATGAAGAAAATGTAAAAAGATTGAGAGATGCAAAATCGCCACAGGAAATAATCCAAATACTTAAAGAAGGTGGAGAATAATGAAGAAAGCTGTACACTTTGGAGCAGGCAATATAGGCAGAGGATTTATAGGCAGTTTACTATATAAATCAGGCTATGACATATACTTTGTGGATGTATTTAAAGAATTGGTGGACAACATCAACAAATTTAAAAGCTACAATATCTTCATATTAGGGAATGACATCAAGAAAGAAGTTGTAGATGGCGTCAAAGCGATTCACATAGACGATGAAAAAAATCTTTTAAAAGCCATTGAAGATGCAGACGTAATAACAACATCTGTAGGTGTCAACAATCTTTACGGCATTGGTGAAAAATTGGCGTATTATCTAGAAAGAAGATTTGAGAAAAATGATTTGCCACTAGACATAATGGCCTGTGAAAATGCCTTGTTTGCGACAAATATTTTAAGAGATAGCATTTACAAAAATTCCAGTGAAACTTTAAAAGCATATTTATATGAAAAAATCGGTTTTCCAAATACTGCTGTAGATAGAATAGTGCCAAATGTAGACATAGAGAAAGAAACTCCTATAGACGTGGCAGTCGAGGAATTTTTTGAGTGGGACATTGAGAAAGATGCTGTAAAAGGCGACTTTGATATAAAAGGCTGTGAGCTTGTTGATGACTTAGAACCTTATATAGAAAGGAAACTTTTTCTTCTAAACGGTTCACATGCCACGACAGCATATCTCGGCTACTTAAAAGGGTATAAGTACATTCACGAAGCAATATTAGACGATACAATAGATAAAATAGTGAGAAACCTTCAGTTAGAGGCTTCTTTCGGGCTTAACAATAAGCACAAGATAGGGATGGATAAGCTAAAAGAATACTCAGACAAAGTCATAGAGAGATTTAAGAATCCTCATTTGAAAGACGAAGTGGTAAGAGTAGGCAGAGATCCAGTGAGGAAACTTTCAAACGGTGATAGACTTGTATCGCCTGTCAAGTTAAGCTTTGAGACAGGTTTGATGCCTGAAAACATACTTTACGGCATAGCTGCAGGATTTGCATTTGACTACAAAGACGATCCAAAAGCTATGGAAATACAAGAAAGCATAAGCACTTTAGGACTTGAGGAAACAGTGAAGAAAGTGACAGGGCTTGATGAAACAATCCTTATAGATAAGATAGTAAAAAAGTACAAAGAACTTAAATCTGGAAAGATAAAATAAACTTTTTAGCCATGGTCTTAAACCTTAATTATATGGTTTTAGACCATGGCTTTTATTGTAACATCAACTAAAAACATCTTTCAAATCTATAGAAAGATCATCGAAAATAGAAACTCTAATCTTATCTTCTTCAGTATAAATTTCAGGCCTGCCATATCTATTATTTTCCTGCAATACAAATACATTAACTATTTTAAGATCGGGTTCTATTATCCAGTATTCTTTTACTCCATATTTCTCATACAAATTAAACTTTTCTACCCTATCCCTTCTCACAGTTGAAGGAGATGTTATCTCAACAATCAAATCAGGAGCACCTTTGCATCCTTCATTATCAAGCTTCGATTTATCACATACTACTACGATATCAGGTTCTACAACAGTTTTAATATCTTTTTCGTTTTTTTCAGTAAATTTTACTCCAAAAGGTGCATAATAAACATCGCACTTCTTGTCTTTTAAATAATTGGCAAATTGTATATATATTGCACCTGAAATTTCTTGATGTATTCGTGATGGAGGAGCCATCAAATAAATCTGTCCATCTATTAACTCAATTCTTTGATCATCTGTCCAATTTAAGTAATCATCATAAGTGTATACTTCTTTTTTATTAGGTAATCCCATAATTGACACCTCTTTATTATATCTTTATCAAGATAGAAACTATTTATGGATTAATCAAAATTTTCCCTCATTAACTTGATTTTATCATGCGTATATTATATATGCAATATATGATATAATATAACACGTACATTTTATGCCATCCATTATGGCATATTTTTTGCATTATTTTGTTGTGGGAGGATGATAATGTGGATGAAATCGTAAAGATAATAAAGAATGAAGACAAGAAAAATCCTCTGACAGATGAAAAAATAGCTTCTATATTAAAGATAAATAGAGAAGAAGTGACACAATATAGGCTTGAAAATGGAATACCAGATTCTAGAGAGCGGAGAAAGCCATACCTTTATGAAGATGCAAAAAAGATTCTAAGCGAAGATAAAGAGATCTCTGATAGGAAGTTTACAAAGAGATTAAACGATTTAGGCTATGACATATCAAGATTTGCGGCGTCACAGGTAAAGAAAGAAATATTAAGTTCAGAACTTATAGTGGCTGATAATGTAAAATACAATGATGATGGTAAAGATGATGGGATAGGTCGAGAAAGTGATTTTATGTCTTTTAAAGAGATAATAGGACACGATGGAAGTTTAAAGACGCAGATAAGCCAAGCCAAAGCCGCCATTCTATATCCGCCACATGGTCTTCACACATTAATACTGGGCCCATCTGGTGTTGGAAAAAGCCAACTGGCAGAAGCCATGTACGAATTTGCGATAGAATCAGGCATGCTAAAGGATGGTAGCCCTTTTGTCGTCTTTAACTGTGCAGACTATGCGGATAACCCACAACTTTTAATGTCACAGCTTTTTGGATATGTAAAAGGAGCGTACACAGGTGCAGAGTCGTCAAAAGATGGTCTCGTGGAAAAGGCCGACGGTGGAATACTGTTTCTTGACGAGGTTCACAGACTTCCCAGTGAAGGTCAAGAGATCTTGTTTTTTTTACTTGACAAAGGAAAATTTAGAAGACTTGGAGAGACCGACAGCGAAAGAGAAGCTAACATAATGCTTATAGCGGCTACAACAGAAAATCCGGAGTCATCGCTTCTGCTTACATTTAGGCGCAGGATTCCCATGGTTATAGAGTTACCACCTATAAGTGAAAGGCCACATACAGAGAGATTTGAAATCATAAAATTCTTTTTCAAAAAAGAAGCATTTAGGATAAACAAGCCCATAAAATTGAGACCAGATGCTCTTAGAGCTCTAATGATTTATGATTGCCCAGGCAATATAGGCCAAATGAGAAGTGATATACAAGTAGCATGTGCAAGAGGTTTCTTGAAGACTTTAGATAATAGAGATGGCGAAATAACGATAAACCTTGCTGATTTGCCAAACCATGTGAGAATGGGACTTTTGAAAGTCAGCAAAAGGGAACCGTATATAGAAGAATATTCGGATAAAGATGTTATCATATATCCAAACAAGGTAAGCAAATTGCTGCCTAAAGAAGATAGGTATATTTTGCCGGATGAAATATACCAGTTTATAGAGGATAGATTTACTGAGCTAAAAAACGATGGATTAAAAACTGATGAAATCTACAAAATCGTTGGAAATCAAGTAGAATCAGAGCTTAAAAAATTTGCCAACGATATTCAAACAAAAAATTTTGTTTCAAAAAAGGAATTAAAAGAAATCGTAGGCGAGAAAATATTGTATGCCGTTGAAGAAGCCATAGACATAGCAAAAGAAAATTACAAAAATATAAAAGACAACCTTTTTTACGCTCTGGCTATTCATCTAAGCGCAGCATATGAAAGGGTAAAAAGCGGAAAATCTATATTTAACCCGCAGCTTGAAAGCGTCAAAAGTGATTACATGAGAGAATACGTTGTGGCGAAAAAGATGGTTGACAGAATTAATAAAATACTTGACATTGAACTTACAGATGATGAGGTTGGTTTTGTAGCCATGTATTTGAGAACATTTTCAGCCAGCGAAGGTGGAAATAAAGGGAATGTGGCTGTTATAGTATTAACACATGGACATGTGGCCTGTGGCATGGCAGATGTGGCAAACAAGCTTTTAGGCGTAAATATAGCACATGGAATAGAGATGGCACTTGATGAAAGCCCAGAAGATGCCCTTTTGCGTACAATTGAAGTCGTGAAAAAGGTGAATGAAGGAAAAGGCTGCATAATACTTGTCGACATGGGATCACTCATCACTTTTGGCGAGATCATAACAAAAAGGACGGGCATTCCTACAAGGACCATTGGAAGGGTAGACACTGTCATGGTCTTGGAAGCCGTAAGGCGAGCTATTCTGCCAGATGCCACAATCGATGAAATAGCTGATGCATTAGATGAAAATAAATCATATGTAGGACATGTGGAAGGTGTGAAAGATTCAAACAAACTTCCGAAAACCATAGTAACCATCTGCATAACTGGTGAGGGGACTGCGCTTAAGATAAAGAAATATATAGAGGATAAGATACCGGAGATAAAAAGTGGATTAAAAATAATACCTTTAGGTCTTTTTAGCGAAAGAGAACTTGACGCAGAGATAAATAGAATAAGAAGCAAAAACAATATTCAAGCTTTTGTAGGAACCATTGATCCTAAAATAAGTGATATTCCATATATCTCTGTTGAGGAAATAATGAATGGGGAAGGGCTAAAAAGGTTAAAGAAATTTGTAAACATCGATGTTGTGGAAGAAAGCCGCTTAAAAGAAGTATTAGACGATGATCTAATACTGTTTGATGTAGATGTATCCATGAAAAGCGATGCTATAGATAAAATGGTGTATATGCTTGAGGAGAGAGGATACGTTGATGAGAAATTCATACTAAGCGTATATAAACGAGAATCAATGGGTGCTACATGGATGAAAGGAGGCATAGCGATACCACATGGCGACACAAAATATGTCACAAAACCTGTCATAGCCGTAGCAAAATTGAAAGAACCCATCTATTGGGAAGGAGATTTTAAAACAGACTTAATTTTTATGTTGGCTTTGAAAGAAGATGCTAAAGATTACATGCTTGATTTGTATAAAGTCCTGTCTAATGAAGAAATATTAAAAGACCTAAGAGAAGCCAAAAGTTCAAGGGAAATAAAAGAAATAATACTTAGAAATACAATACCGTCCAATTAATTGGCACGGTATTTGCATTATATAAAGGTGTAAACAATGAGGAGGTAGATTATATGAAGATATCGGAGTTTTTCAACAAAGAATTAATTATTACAAATTTTGATGCCAAAAGTCAAAACGATGTATTTGATGTGCTTTTTAAGAAACTATTTGAAAACGGATATGTCAAAGAGACATATTTGGAAGCAGTAAAAAAGAGAGAAAAAGTTTTCCCAACAGGTTTGCTTTTAAATAAGTACAATGTTGCAATACCGCACACAGATCCAGAACATGTAATAAAACCAGCAATAGCAGTCGCAACACTTAAAAACCCTGTTGTCTTCAAAAATATGGCAAATCCATTGGAAGATGTTTTAGTAAATATAGTTTTTATGATTGCTTTAAACGAATCTCACAGTCAAGTTGAAATGCTGCAGCAACTAATTCATCTGATACAAGATGATTCAGTGCTGGAGAAGATCATTGGTGAAGATGGGGGTGATGGGATTATTGAGATCATAAAGAATTGTACTTTAAATAATGGAACTGTTTAAAATATTGAAAGGAGAATGAATATGACAAGAAAAACTGTTATAGTAGCTTGTGGAACAGGAATTGCTACATCAACTGTTGTTGCGGAGAAGATAACGGAAGCATGTAAAAAAGAAAATCTTCATGTAAACATAATCCAATGCAAAGTTACAGAGATCAAGGGATATGCAGAAAATGCGGATCTTATCGTAACTACGACGATTTTAAAAGACAATTTTGGCAAAAAAAGCATCAATGCTCTTTCCTTGATAACAGGTATAGGCGAGGAAAAAGTGCTTGAAGAGATTATAAGTGAATTGAAAAAGTGAGGTGTTATGAATGAGTGTAATAAAATATTTGTTAGACCTTGGAGCTGTTGTAATGCTTCCTATAATAATTTTTGTGTTAGGTATGATTTTAGGTGAGAAGCCTGGCAAGGCTTTTCGTTCAGCCTTAACAATCGGAATAGGATTCATTGGGATAAATCTTGTTATAGGCTTACTTGTCAATAATTTAGGACCTGCAGCACAAGCAATGGTCAAAAACATGGGTGTAAAATTAAATGTGATTGATGTAGGTTGGCCGGCATCATCAGCAATTGCATTTGCATCGAAAGTAGGAGCTTTTGTAATACCATTAGGGCTTGCTATTAATATCATAATGCTTGCCACAAAATTAACAAAGACTGTAAACGTAGATTTCTGGAATTATTGGCATTTTGCTTTTACTGGAGCTCTTGTAACTGTTGCTACAGGTAACTTAACATTAGGTTTAATTGCAGCAGCAATTAATGCAGCTATAGTGTTGAAGCTTGCAGACTGGACAGCAAAAATTGTGCAAGACTTTTATGGATTACCGGGAATTTCCCTACCGCATGGCTTTTCGGCAGCGTATGTTCCAATAGCTATACCATTGAATAAATTAATTGACAAAATACCTTATGTTAACAAGATTGAAGCTGATCCTGACACAATTAATAAAAAGTTTGGAATATTTGGAGAACCTGTAGTATTAGGTTTGATTTTGGGATTGATATTAGGTATCTTAGCAAAGTTTGACGCAAAGACGACTTTAAATCTTGGTATGTCCATGGCTGGTGTAATGTTTTTGATGCCAAGGATGGTAAAAATACTCATGGAAGGACTTATACCAATTTCCGAAGCTGCAAAATCATTTATGCAGAAAAGATTTGCAGGCAAGGAATTCTATATAGGACTTGATTCAGCAGTTGCAGTCGGTCATCCTGCAGCAATATCTACAGCTTTAATTTTAGTACCTATTACGATACTTATTGCAGTAATATTGCCTGGTAATAATGTTTTGCCATTTGGCGATTTAGCTACAATACCGTTTATGGTGGCGATGATAGCACCTATCACAAGAGGTAATGTTTTTAGATCAGTATTAATAGGAGCAATTGTAATTGGTGTAGGACTTTTAATTGCAACTAATGTTGCACCACTTCTTACGCAGGCTGCAACAGATGCTGCATTTAAATTTCCTAGTGGCGCTTCTCAAATATCAAGTATATGTGATGGTGCTAACCCATTAACATGGATAATTTTAAAGATAATGAATCTATTCTAAATAATAAAAAATCTTAATGGGAGCATTAAAACTCCCATTAAGATTTTAAAAATGTTATCTATCTCAAAATATTAAATATAAGGAGATGATCTCTTGTTAGTATCATCAAAAGAATTATTTAAGGTCGCAAGGAAATATAATTTCGCTATACCGGCTCCAAATTTCGTAGATCAGAACTCTATAAAAGCATATATTGAAGTTGCAGAAAAATTAAATTTACCTATTATTTTAGCATATGCAGAGGCACATGAAGATTTCTTATTATTTGATGAAGCAATTTATTTAGGTAGGTACTATGGTGAAAAGGCTAAAATTCCAGCAGTTTTGCATTTTGATCATGGTACAAAAAAAGAATTGATTATACAAGCAATTGACAATGGGTTTAATTCAGTTATGATAGATGCTTCTATGGACTCATTTGAAGACAATGTTAGAAAAACAAAAGAGATAGTCAAATACGCTCATTTGAGAGGAGTGGTTGTAGAAGCTGAAATCGGGCATGTTGGCAACAGCGAAAATTACAGAAATAACGACAATAGTGACATTATATATACTACTGTTGAAGATGCGAAAAGATTTGTTGAGCTTACAGATGTAGATTCTTTAGCGATTTCTATTGGCACTGCTCACGGACATTATAAAGGGAAACCAGTTATAGATTTTAACAGATTAAGAGAAATTAGGAATGCTGTGGATATTCCTTTGGTACTTCATGGAGGATCATCTTCTGGAGATGACAACTTAAAAAGATGTGCTACTGAAGGAATAAGCAAGATTAACATTTACACTGATTTAGTTACTGCTGCATGCGATAAAGTTAAAAACACTCAATTCAACGATTATTATGAGTTACTTTGTGCTCAAAGAGAAGGTATGAAAGAATGCTTAGAACATTATTATGATGTTTTTGAAACAGACAAATACAGACAAGCTAATGTCATAGGAAGAGGTGATAATGATGAAGGGTATAAGAGTTCCATTTTTTATAGTTAATCCCAAGTCATATCTATACGGCGAAGAAAGTTTGCGATTGGCACTTGTTGCAGACAAACTTGCTGAAGAATATGATGTCGACATATTTTTTACTGCGCCATTTGCAGATTTATATTACATTAAATCTAATACAAAAAACATCAAGATTACAGCACAGCATATGGATCCGTTACTACCTGGACGTGGGATGGGCTATGTACTGCCTGAATCCATAAAATCATCAGGTGCTGAAGCAGTATTTTTAAATCATGCTGAGCATTCATTAAAACTATCGGATTTGGTCAAAACGATAAAAAGAGCGAAAGATTTAGAACTTGTTACAATTGTATGTGCTGATTCTGTAGAAGAAGCTACAGCTATAGCTATGTTGGAACCTGACATACTATTGTGTGAACCAACTGATTTAATTGGTACAGGGAAAACCAGCGGTTATGAGTATATAAGAGAAACTACGAGAAAGATAAAAGATATAAATAGCAATATCTTAGTTATGCAGGCAGCGGGAATAAGTTCTGGAGAAGATGTTTATCAGACGATAATAAATGGTGCAGATGGAACTGGAGCGACAAGTGGCATAATCAATGCGCCGGATAGAATAAAAATGTTAGAAGAAATGATACAGGCTATTATAAAGGCTAAAAATGAATTAAGATAAAGAAGGAGGCATTCGAATGAAAATATATAAAGAACAAATTTATTTAACATCTCATGGAGGAACACCTAGCTTTTTTAATATAACTCCTTCTGTTAAGGAAATAATCAAAAAAAGCGAAATACAAAATGGCATCTGTGCTGTGATTTCTCCTCATACTACATGTTCTGTGTTTTTTGAAGAATTTGTTCACGATTATACTGAAGATGGCGATGAGTATCTGCAGGTTGATTTAAACAATGTCCTTAAAAAGATTATTCCAGATCAAGTTGAGGAAGGACAATATAACTATCCTGGTGAAAAACATTATGAAGCAGTATTATCATGGCCTGATGTAGAAGACTATCTTCCAAATGGTGATCGTTCAGCACTTCTAAATTGTGATGCACATTTAAAAGCTACATTGATTGGTTCTAGCGAGATATTTGAAGTTGATAATGGAAAATTGGGGGTAGGACCAACAGGCTATATTTACTTTGTAGATTTTGATCGCACAAGATCACGCATTCGCAAATGTAAGATAATTGTGTTAGGAGAATAATTTTTAGATTGAAATTATTATTAGTTGAAATGGTATTAAAAGTCAAGAATTACCTTATATTTCAGAACTCCACTTTATTGAACAAATATTGTGGAGTTTTAGGCTATATTTTAATATCAAGTATATTTCATCAAAATCAAGAACAGTCTACAAGGGGTGTTTTTATGATAAAGTATATGGAAGCCGACCTGTTTTGTTTACACTGCAATAAAAATACCAATCATGTGATTTATTACAATGGTGATGAAAAAATCATTAGAATAAAATGTCAAGATTGTAAAACCGAGATAGAGCTAAAAGATGACTTTATAGCCCAAAATAAGAACATCGGATTTATAGAGAAATCCTTCAAAATAACAGAAGAATTGATAAGCGAATTAAATAAATTTTTATTTTCAATACCAATCAAAATCTTAAAACCACCAAGTGATTTTATAAATAGAAAAAATTAAAAGATTCAATGATTGCGGCTATGATAGCCGTTTTTTATTGGACTTCTCCAACCTTTTCCGAAAGAATATCTTTTTTTAATTTATCCCATATTCCATCATCATAAATTACAATACCTTTTTCAATTGCTTCCACAGAAATTGGATTTTTTTTAAAATACAGCAATTTAAATTCATTAGTGTTATAGCCCTTTGGTTCGATTGCATCAAAAACATGATCGTATAATAGTTTCATCCTTTCCTTATAATTAGCAGGTATTTTATCAGATATTAATATTACGTCAATATCACTGTTATCGTTAAAATCCCCTCTGGCAACTGAACCGATTATAATAGCACACATAGGATGTAAAACATCGCTAATAATTTTTGAGTATTTTTTGCCTATATCTATAAGATTATTTCTTTTCTTTTCCCTTATTATCATTGCTGCATTCATTTATGTATTCCTCCACACAATTTAAAATAAACCTCCAACCACCCCTTACATCAATAAGTGGTTGGATTTTTCATCTTTATGCATGAAATATTGGTTCTACACCTTTAGCGATTTCTTTTAGATGATTTATTTCATCCTCTGTGATTTCTTTAAAGTTTTCTGCCACTTCCAGTGCCAATGGGAAATATGATTCATCACCAGGTGGTATTGCGGCAGTAACTGGCTGAGACAATGTAAATCTCAATGCCAGCTTTGCGATTTCTTTGTCTTCTACTGGCATATACCAAGTTTTTGGATGTGATGTATCATTTTGAGATTTTGTCGTAAATGCCATTGCTTTTATGGCAAGCCTACCTATATTTTTTGAAATTGCTTTTTCAATAACTTGAGGTCCAAAATTTCCATTAAAATAATTTACAAAATTTACTGGAAACAATATTGCATCGAAATCAAAGGCATCCATAAGCTTTAAAGCAATATCGACAGAATGTGCAGAAAATCCTGTATATCTTATCTTTCCATCTTTTTTAGCTTTGTCTAAAAGCTCCAGCACACCGCCGTGGCTTATAGCTTTATTGTAGTCATCTTCTGTCTTCATTTCATGCAATTGATATAAATCAAAATAGTCAGTTTTTAGCCTTTTAAAAGACTCTGTCATTTCCTTTAAAGCACTTTCTTCTGTACGACCGTCAGTTTTACATGCCAAAAATATTTTTTCTCTTTTGCCGACCAAAGCATTTCCAAGTTTAATCTCTGCATCGCCATAACTGGGGGATACGTCAAAATAATTAATTCCTCGATCTATAGCGTAAGATACCAAGTCATTAGCTTTGCTTTGCTCCATATTCATGACAAGTATACCCCCAAATCCTATTATTGAAAGTTCTTCGCCGGTATTTCCTAAAATTCTTTTAATCATTTACACCACCCCTTAAGGCTATGATATAACATAAAGGTGGCAAAATCAAGTTAAGAATGAAGTTTATGCCTTTTAAAAAAATAGATTATCAATAAAAGAATAGGTACTATTACTTGCAATGGAATATGAACGTAAAGGGCCATTATAGGAAGCTCTACGGGCACTTGAACAAAATACGATTCTGCTGTGACAATTGACAAGGCATATATGATTGCAGCAATAGGTATAAGCAAAAATTTATATTCTTTAATATCAAAAACGGATTGACAGGCTTTTAAACCGGCAAAGGCAAAAATGATTATCTTGATTAAATTGCCTATTATCATAAGAGCTATGTATAAAGAATCCAGATTTCTAAAAAAGCCTAATGTGATAAGTCTTGTTACAGTGTAAAATGGGAAATTTACTCTGGATGCTTCTTTGACGCCTATTGCAGATATCATGTTTATATCATTGAATGCAAGTAAAATTCCAGTAATCAAATAAACAAGATAAGAGTACTTTAATAAATCTTTATTGCATTTTAATTTTGGAAATACCATCATAAAGACGAACATCTCTCCAAAAGGAAAAGTAAGTATACGCGGGTATGCTGCTTTTAATATAGGTATTATTCCACCTGCAAATACCGGAAAGATCTTGCTGAAGCTATAGCCTGGTATAGTGAAAGCAAAGATAAAAACGACTGATACTAAGGATAGAAAAAAAGGCAGCAGGATGCTAGCTACTTTTAATGTTACGCTTATGTCGAACAGCAAAAAGTACGCAGTTACAACCATCAAGAAAATGGCAATAAATTTAATAGGTGCTAAAGGAAATATACTGCTTGTGCTTAGCTCTAAGTAATCTCTTGTGACGCGAGCTGCCATGTAAAAAAAGTAAAACATGTAGATTATTGATATCATCTTTCCAATGATCTTTCCAAAGCTTATTTTCAATATTTCAGTTAGATTGATCTTGTATGTGTTGTATAAAAAGATGTACAAATACAAAAGCGGTATGGCCGAAATCATCGCCAATAAAACCGCTATCCATGAATCTTGCTTTGCTGATATTCCATGTGCAAATAAAATAGTGTTTCCTATTTCAAATAAAAACATGGTTGAAAAAAGTTCCTTAATCGTTACGCTCTTCATACACAACATCTCCACATACATACAAGTGTCACTATTAGTTTTAAATCTTAAGTATAATTTATGCGAGTTTGACAAAAGTAAATTTCTTGACATGTTTAACCTATAGGAATAAAATTGTTTTAATATTTAATGCGAGGTGAGATGAAATTGTATTACAAGAAATTAATAGGAGAAAAATGTTATCTATCACCGATGAATGTGGATGACTACGAGAAATATGTAGAGTGGATTAACGACATGGAAGTTGCGGCAGGAATGCTTTTTGCATCACAGATCGTTACTAAAGAAAGAGAAAAAGAACTTGTAGAAAGCTTTTCTAAAGATTACAATTTTGCTATTATAGATATTAAGCAGGATGAACTTATAGGCAATATCGGTTTTCCTAAAATAGATTATATAAATGGAGTTGCTGAGGTAGGACTATTTATTGGCAATAAAGAATATTGGAGCAAAGGTTATGGTCAAGATGCGCTTAAACTGGCACTTGATTTTGGATTCAATATCCTCAATATGCACAATATTTATTTAAGAGTTTACTCTTACAACAAACCGGCTATATCTTGCTACAAAAAAGTTGGCTTCAAGGAGGCAGGAAGGATAAGAGGAGCGAAAAAAATTGCAGGTGAAAGGTATGATGAGATAATCATGGACATTTTGGAAGACGAATATGAATCAGTCTATATCAAAAAAATCGTAAGCCAAAAAAATTTTTAAAAGCGCATATAAGATTTTTTGACTTTCCCTATATTATAATTGAAAGCCAAAATAAAATATAGGGAGAGGATTAAGATGTTAGGAATAGGTTACATATACGAAAATTTAGATATTCTTTCAGGAAGCGAGATAAAACTTCTGCTGTTTTTATTAAAACATGCTGATAAAGCTCCAGCCCACATTACAACAGATGAATTCCAGAATGGCAAACTTGACGATACTAAAAAGAGGTTAGACAGTGGTACAGGATTATCAGCCGGTGCAATTTCGGAGACAATCAAAAAATTGATCGACAAAAAGCTTCTAATATGCTTTATTGACAACACAGACTTAGGCAGGATAAAAAAGTACTACATGATTTCAAAAAATGAAAGTGACAAAAATGTGACGTATGCTTATGACAAAGAAACATGCCAATATTTTACATACGAGGATTGGCTTAAATCAATTAATGTAAATGGTTTTTCAGAAAGTGAAACCACATCACAGTTTAGTAAACCCGAAGGTGGATCATCATTTTCTGAAACCATTAAAAAATCACCAGTTTCAAAAAGTGATGACATATATACAATGAGTAATAATATATATAAATCATATCAATCAGATAGATGGATTGATAAAAATAATATGATAGATCGATCTATCAATCATGAGGATTTTCCTACGGTAAAAAAATTTGAAACGGAGAAGCAAAGCACATCAAAAAATGTTAAGCTTAAAAGCAATACGCCAATATCGAATGCCTTGATAAATACCATTAAAAGCAAATACGGTCTTAGTGACGATGATGTGAAGGTCTGTCTTTTCAGAATGAAAGGGAAAGAAATAAAATATCCAGCAAAATTTTTAGAGAAAGTTGCAGAAAACTACGTTAAAGAAAAGGAACTATTTTCACAAATAGAAAGTGCACAACAGCCGAAACGTGATTATGAAGTACCGAGAAACTACTTCAACTCATATCCACAGAGAAAGTACAACATAGAAGAACTTGAGAGATACCTTTTGACTGGTAGAGCCAGCGAGGACCACGTATTTCCGTCGTATACGTAGGGGGGAAGATGAGTGGTGGATGCTGAAATTGTTTATACAAAATGATTTATGATATAATATAAAAGACATGAAGAATGAACGATTGGATGGGATTTTACAATGAATGAACAAGTTTTGATAAATGGCTTTGAAGATAAAAAATACTCAAAAATTAGCGCAAAACCTTTTTTAAAATGGGCTGGAGGCAAAACTCAACTTTTAAATGAGCTAAATAGCAGATTACCATTACAAATAATGCAGAAATATGAAATAGAAAGTTATATTGAACCTTTTGTAGGTGGAGGAGCTTTTTTCTTTTTTTTAAAAAATAATTATAACGTAAAAGAAACCTTTTTGATAGATTTAAACAAAGAGTTAATTGTAGGATATAAAGCTGTACAAAATAATGTAGAAGATTTAATATTCGAATTAGAAGATATTGAAAGTAGATATTTACAATTATCAGATGAAGAAAGGAAAGAATTTTATTACAACGTTAGAGAAGAGTATAACACTCAAAAAGATACATTTGATTATTTTATGTATAATTCCGATTGGATAAAAAGAGCTTCTTACTTGATTTTTTTAAACAAGACTTGTTTTAATGGTTTATTTAGACTAAATAGAAATGGAGATTTTAATGTGCCATTTGGTAAATATAGTAAGCCTAAGATTTGTGATAAAGAAAATTTATGCGAGGTTAATAAAGCATTAATAGATACAGAAATTATATGTGCGGATTTTGAAGAATCAAAAAAGTTTATAAGAAAAGGTAGTCTTGTATACCTTGATCCGCCATATCGCCCACTAAATTCGACTTCTAATTTTACATCATACAATGAATCGGGATTTAATGATAGCGATCAAGTTAGGTTGTCTGAGTATTTTAAAGAGATGGATAAAAAAGGAGCTTATTTAATATTAAGCAATTCAGATCCTAAAAACATTGATAAAGATGATGATTTTTTTGATAAATTGTATGAAGAATTTATTATAGAGAGAGTTAGTGCTAAAAGGTATATAAATAGCAAAGGTAATGGGCGGGGGCCAATTAATGAACTTATAATTAGAAATTATAGATAAGTTGGAATTAAATGAGGGGGCATAGTATGGATTCGAGCTATTTTGATTTTTTAGGAATGAAAAATTTAGAAGAAGTCATAGAAGAATTTCACAATACATTGGTTGATACAAATAGGAACTACAAATTTTTTGTGGATTGGGAGAAAGTAAAAAGACACGTTGATAAGTATAAGATTGAGTTTAATATTCTAAATACATTGATTGGAAATAAACAATTTGATGACGATTTAAGAAAAATTTTGTCAAATTATCCTCAAGTTCTTTCTACTATCCCAATTTTATTAGCAATACGAGAACAAAAGCTGACAGTTATTGATGATTTTAATGATGAAAATTTTAACATAGTTCATTATGATTTTAATAAAAAGACGTTGACAAATACAGATATTGAAAATATTGTTATGTTCTTTGAAAAAACTGGTTTAAAGAGATTTTTCCTTGAATTATCTTCAAGAAGTGTACAAGATTACGTCTTAGGCGTCGAAGTTGGCATGGATACCAATGCACGTAAGAATAGAAGTGGAGATGCTATGGAATTGATGTTAAAGCCGATGATTGAAAAAATAGCATCTAAGGGAAAAAGTTCTTTTGATATATTGTTTCAAAAAAAGTTTCAGTACTTAGAAAATAAATATAATATACGTGTAAATTCTTCAGTTAAGAACAGAAAAGCTGATTTTATCATAATAAAAGATGGAAATAAAGTTATAAATGTAGAAGTCAATTTTTATTCAGGGACAGGCTCAAAACCTCAAGAAATAGTTGATTCATATATAGAAAGGCAAAATGAACTGAAAGAAAATGGCTTTGAATTCATCTGGATAACTGATGGGGTTGGCTGTAGAGGTCAAAAAAATCAATTGCATAAAGGTTTTGAACGAGTTAATTACCTATTAAATCTATATTTTGTTCGGAAAGGATTGTTGGAGGAAATTTTATGGAAAATATAAATTCAAAAAAGAAATAACAACTGTTTGGTCATTCCCAGAAAGAGGAGATTGGGCAACACATAATGGAAAATATAGAGGGAATTTTGCACCGCAAGTTCCAAGAAATGTAATACTTCGCTATTCAAAAGAAAACGATGTTGTTTTAGATCCCATGGTTGGAAGTGGTACTACTTTGGTAGAGGCAAAACTACTAAATAGGAAGGGTATCGGCTTTGATATCAATCCTGATGCGGTAAAAATAGCAAAGCGAAACATTGATTTTGGTGATATTAAAGGGAATAAATATAAGTTTGAACCTGTTGTAAAAGTAGGAGATATTAGAAACCTTAAAGAAATCGATGACAACAGTATTGATTTAATTATAACGCATCCTCCCTCTATAATCTTTGATTTTCTTTTAATATCTCACTCATTCTCAGATTCTCACAATCTTCAAAGAAGCCCTCATGTATATCAATGCTATT
>NZ_JBPODR010000008.1:0-102579 GCF_051201035.1 Thermoanaerobacterium thermosulfurigenes | reverse complement strand
AAGTGTGCATAATTGTGTAAATTACTATTACTTTTTTCTGGCAAAGCATTAAGTTTTCAAGGAACAGAGTAATTATTTATGTGCGAAGTTTTAGTTATTATCTTTAAAGGCGCATATTAAAGGCTCCACATTTGTATCTGTACTTATAGGAAGGCTTAAAATCAACACGTCTTTGTATTTTCCAACAGGCGTTATATCTTTAGAATAGTCTGGTTTAAAGCTTCCTTCTTTCACGATGCTTCTACATTCTTTCGCAACATCATCAAGTAAAGTTGCCTTTTTTGTCTTGAGATCGACTTCACCTAATGTTTTGAAACATTGGATGTAGTATTTAGAACCTACAAGCATTGTATTATTTAGACAAGGTGTATAAACAACACCACCACCTGGAAGCCTTACCTCGTCCCAGCTTATCTTGTCAATGTTATCTACATTGCACTTGGCAATATATATATTGGAATGTGTCTCAAATGGATAGTTAAAGATAAATGTTATATTACCTGTTTCGCTGTCATAATCTATAAAGCATGGTTGATTATATTCACCTACTGTAATGTCATTGCCTTTGTCATCCTTCGTTTTATGCAGAAATGATACATTCAGAAATGATACATTTTTTTCCATTACATCGTTGCCATTGTGTAAGTATAATGTATAGCTTTTTACTTTTTTAATTGATTCAAGATTGTCATCTACATTCCCTTTAGCCTCAATGTCCTTGCCGTATATCATACCCACATCATTGCCTTTGACAAAATCTACTTTGTCCTTATATTCATCTGTTGAATAAGAAGTCTTTCTCAATACTATCCTGCCATCTCCATCCCAAAATAAAGGTGTGACAAAATTTGGGTCTTCTGAGGCATAGACCGTCTTTTTGGTTAAATTTACTTTAGAATTATTCAAATCCCAATAAGCTAACATTGCCGCATATTTATTATCTGGCTCATTTGTATATATCAAAAAAGGTATTTTTATCTCTTCAATGTCGCTCTTAGGTCTTTCTTTTTCTGTGACTTTAGTATTATCTACAGTATAACAGCCTGTAGCAATAAATATAAGTACAAAGACCATCAAGAAAAACTTTTTCATAAAGAACAAAAACTCCTTCCTAAAAAGTTCGTACAAAGATGAAGTAACATAAGCTTCTTATTTGCATGAATTAAACACTCATTAATCTTAATTCCAAAGAACATAATATTCATAGCCTGATATACTTGAGTAATTTACTTGATTTCTATCATTTGTATGTCCACTAAATTATCTTGTTAAGGAGATTTCCGATTGATGATAAAGACACATAACAAAAACAAAAGATTTAAAACCAGTACAACCAAAATGATAGATAACAACCATTTAAAGAATTTATCCAAACCCATTCACCTCAATCCTTCCAGACATCGCCGTTTCGAGTAACGCTTACTCTTAGATCAACATACTCATCTTGTACAACCAAACCATTCTCCTCACACTCTATTCCCTAGTTAAAATTACCTCTTGCATAAGCTCTGCAGTATTCTCCGTTATTTATAACTGTAGTACCAGTTTCCCAGTTTGACACTTGCCAGGCTGAAAGGGTACCTCTTTCATAATAACCCCATAAACCTCCATTTTTTATTCGTTCTGAGACTTCTGCTGTTTTAAGTTATTCTGATAAAATTGCCAGTCGATGTTTGATTTCATTATATGTTTCTTCCAAAATTGTGACAACTGACCAAAAGTACTAATTTTTTAGCACGAAAGTACTAAAGTGGAATAAGCTGCATTTGAAATTATATCAAATCCATCTTCGCCGCTTTGTATATACAGTCCTTTACATTTTTCACGTTTAATATTTCAAAGATCTTATTCTTATGATATTTTACATTGCTTATTGATCTATTAATCATTTTTGCAATCTCTTCATCTGTCTTTCCTTCCGCTGTTAGTTTTAAAATCTTTAGCTCCACTTCTTCCAATTTTTGCTTTATCATTTCCTTTTTAAGCGCTGCATAATTGTATTCTGTATATTTTGCCATCAAAAACACCATAAACACACATTCATCAGTAAGTCCATTCATACATGAAATATCGATTACACCTATCAATTGCCCTTTATTATCAAAGATAGGTACAGCTATGCAATCTATCTTCCTGAGGCACTTAAGATAATGTTCATTCTTTTTGACAAATGCAGCTTCTATTTCGTTTAAAGCGATCGATACTGCATTTATTCCTGCAAATTCTTCTTTCAACTGAACACCTATATTTAAATGGAGAAAACTACTTTGTTAGGCGCAATCAAATCTATTATGACGCCATTTTCATCTGTCAATAGATATGTATAATTTTTAAATTGACTATTAATCTTAGATATTTCATGAATGCTTTTTCTAAAGGCTTTAATTAGCAACTTCTTCTCATCGAAAATGTAAAAATCTGATACAAACATAAACGGCTTTACATCTTGATCAAGTCCTCTTTTTATACACCTTCTCCATGCTTCATCAAACAAAAGTTTATGAGTATCATATTTTATGACTTCATACTTCATCTCGATCCCCCTTATTAAAATAAAGTTAAAACATTAGCAACTTTCAAAATGTCCAAGTTTATTATTGTATTTTTTCTATAATCATATTTCTACAAAAACTTTTGAATTCCTTTTTATGTAACCAAAACTTAATACTTCTTAATAAATTCTTAATGTTTTTAATAATTTTTTTAATTTTTATCAATTTAAACAAGGGACAGATTTATATCTGCCCTGCAGGAATAAGCATTAATTGCAAATCATATCTGATTATTCAATTTTATTTGCAACATTATTAATATAGTTAACCATAAAAGATACTTTTCTAATTCCTCTTTAAATCATAAACCCCAATATTAATCAACAATATTCAATATGACATCATTAACATCAGATTTATGATTGGGATATTTTATTAAATAATCAATAATAAACTGAGCGATTTCTATAAATACTGAAACACACAAACCCAACAATGGCATATAATTAAATTTGTTCATATTTCTATATATTATCGGTACAAAAAAGCCAAGTGGTATAAAAAGTATAATATTCTCAACCACATTTTTTATAACTATACTAATTGGTGGTGAACTCATAAAAATTATTATATCTTTCATAGGAACAATATTTATTATTTGGAGTATACTTAGGCATAAGTGGATAAAATATAATCGGGAAAAACACTATACTTATTAGTTCAATTGCATATATAATAAACCCTGTTATAAATGTAACCATAACAATATTTTTTGTCAACTTAAATTGTTTTATAATAAGAGGAATGAAGAAAATAAACAAAATAAGTTTTAACCCTATTGGAAAATTCATTCCCAAACTAATTCATCCCCTGAGAATATAACTTAAATAACCTTTCATGTATTGTCAATCCTGATGCATAGTTCCATAACCGACTATTGTACATAGTATTTTTACATTTTTTAAAGCTCATCAATCAAATTCTTACGTCTGAGAACTTACCGGTAAATCTCTTAATTTCATGATATATCCACTTCATAAATATGCTAATTGACCAAAAGTACTAATTTTTTTAGTACGAAAGTACTAAAACGGTACTTGTCGCATGAAAAAAGTTGTAATGACCTCCTTCTTATAATAAAATAGATATGTAATAAAATCATATTTAGGAAAGGGTCATTATGAGCAATCTTTTATGGGTACTTGAATCAACAAAAAGCGATAAATTTCCATACAGGCTTAGTATCAAAAAAGACGATACGGTGCTTTTATCGCTGTTTGTGCAGAATAAATGGCCTGGTGCTGGAAGTCAGATATTTTGCCTTAAAGATACCAATGAACAATCCAATGATTATGAAGTCATTGAAAAAGTTCCAATTATATCAATTGATCGATATGGGAAGCGTCTATCTGTAGTTTTAGATCGTGGTGTAAATAAAAGATGTGAATTTCTCTTTCTTAAAAAGAAATACAAGAATAAAGAAGGGGAATACGAACAGATATTTTGGAGAACACAGCAAGGCTTAAAGGAGCACAAGCCTCGTGTTAAATTGACTGCAAAAGGAAACAATAATCTTCACATATTAATTGATGCAAATGAAAAATATCCCTGGAAATTTAACAATTGCATTGTTGAAAGAGTGCAGTTGCCAGCAGGTGATTACGCATTGTTTTACAATAACGAAATAGAAGCCGTCGTAGAAAGAAAAAGTTTTGAAAACTTTAGAGCCGACATGGCTAATTTGCCAATTTTGCATCAGAAGCTGGGTGAATTGGAAAAATACAAGCATTCGGCTCTTGTCATTGAAGCCAACTATTCTGATTACTTAAACCCTTACAAATTAGGCGTCTATACGCCATCGTATATGTCAAAGGTGATAGCTGAGATTTTTGCATTTCATCCAAAATTTCAAGTAATCTTTGCAGGCAATAGAAAATTGGCTAATGAATGGACATTAAGGTTTTTCCAAGCCATTATATCACACGAAAGCGAATCAATACCTGATGTAGTCGCAGAAGAAATATCAGATTATCAAACGAAGAATGACTTTACAGGTGGAATTTACTACGACATTAGAAAAGAAATTCTTGAAAATATTAATGGAGATTTCACAATAAGCGACTTACGAAATAGATTTAGTAATGCCTCCGACTCTACAATTAGAAAGGTACTAAACGACCTTAAAAAAGAGGGTTTAATAATTAATTTTGGTAGAGGTAAAGGCAGCACTTGGACAAAAGTAAAGCTACATTGACAATTTCTTCCTTTGCTTTTATCCCAGTTATCTTTAAGGCTTCTTTAATAAGCTTATCATCTATAACAATATTTGTATGCACAAATTATACACCTTCTTACATGAATTTTAATACAAATATACTTTATGTCAACTGCACAAAAGCACATGTAAAATCACGCATGTTTTAAAACTCTATAACATCACTATATGTTTAAATCTTTAATAAAAGAGACAAAAAAATAAGATGCTATTGTGTAGTAACTGCACCTTGACTATTTTATATATGTAACCAAAAGTTTTAATATTTCTTCTGCAATTTTACGTTCCCTGTCAGTACATTTATTAAGCAATTCTATTAGCGCATCTTCTTTTCCATCGTTATTTTTATTTTCCGCTTCCCCTATCCCGAATAAAAGATAATCTGTACTTACATGAAGACTCTTTGCAATACGTACAAATGTCTTTAAACTCATTACTCGTTGAGCACGCTCTATATGCCCAATATACATAGCAGAAACGCCTACTGCTTCTGCAAACTGCTCTCTCGTTAATCCTATTCGTTCTCTTTCTGCTCTTATGCGCATTCCTACTTTTTTTAAATCAAAATCACCATTCACCTTTATATTCACTCAACTTCCACAAAAATTTAATACATATATATATTATTCTGTATTACAAACTTTATAAATAAACTAAAACGCACATATTTTTATTGCTTAATAGTTTACTTTTTTATATAGTTACCTTATAATTTTGTATAAAAGTGTATAGGGGAAAGGTGATATAATTGAAAATTATAGATTTTTATGTCATCATTTTATCATTTTTAATTACTCTAATTACTTACTATACTGCTAATAGTATTGTTTTTATACTAATACAGTTCTTTATTTGCATTACAATAAGTATTTATACATATGTACTTAAAAACAATGCAAGAATAGACAAGCTAACCAGTTTATACAACAGGAAATATTTTGACTATATTTTAATTGTTATAATAGCTGATAAGGCGCTATATATAGCCAAAAATCAAAAAAACACTGTTGTATGTTTACAGATGTGAAAAGCCTCACTTATGATACGTCTCACCCTTCATTATCTTGAATGCCCTATAAATTTGTTCTACTAATATAAGCCGCATGAGCTGGTGTGGAAATGTCATCTTTGAAAATGATAGCTTTAGATCCGACATAGATTTTATATCGTCGTGTAAGCCTAATGATCCTCCTATCACAAATGTTATATTAGAATTGCCCGCCGTCATGACATCTTCTATATAGCGGGCAAATTCTACCGAATCCATTTGTCTACCTTCTATGCAAAGAGAAATTATAAAACTTCCTTTTCTGATTTTATCGATGATCTTAGAGCCTTCTTTTAACATAATGGCTTCTTTTTCTTTATCGCTTAAGCTTTCAGGGGCTTTTTCATCGTTTACTTCAGTTATGTTTATATTGCAGTATGGCTTCAATCTTTTGGCGTATTCCTGTATTCCATCTTCTATAAATCTCTCTTTTATCTTTCCAACTGCAATTACGTCTATATTCAAAATTCTCCCTCCATTATACGACAAGATACTTAGGAATGTCATCGCAAAAATCGCACTTATGAGGTGCCAACCAATCAGTAAATGATACATCGTCAAGCATGTATATATCTGGCGGTTGCTCATATACATCTACAAACTCTTCAATGGCATCCTCCAAATGTTTTTCACAAACAACATACATAACAATATTCTCCTCATTTTCCTAACGTTATTGTAGTCATCCCGATATTCCCCGTCAATGTCCTGTATTTCACACTTACTTTGTCACCTATATTTTTTGAATATATTACAGTTTTAAGCTGCACCATTGTATCAACAGGTTTACCATCAACCTCTAAAAGTATATATCCTTTTTTGATACCAGCTTTTTCTGCTGGCCCTGCAGGATCTATGTCAGCAACGTATATCCCTTCCGCTATAACTATATCTGCATTTATATAGCTGGCTATCTCTTTATCGTACCCTACTATTCCTAAATAAGGTGCTTTAAATGTACCTGTTGCAATCACTTTTTTAATGATAGGCTTTATAATATTGATTGGTATGGCAAAGCCCAATCCTTCCGCTGTGGTTACTTTCGCCGTATTGATGCCTATTGCATTTCCTTGAGCATCCACTAAAGGACCACCGCTATTGCCGGGATTTATCGATGCATCTGTCTGTATCAAATCTTCCATGATTTTTTGTTTGTTATTTTCTTCTAATGGCAGACTCCTATTTAACGCGCTTATTATGCCAGATGTCACTGTCCTTTCAAAGCGAAGCCCCAAAGGATTGCCTATGGCTATAACCGTTTGACCAACTTGAACCTTATCCGAATCTCCTAAAGGTATGGTTGGAAGATTTTTAGCGTTTATCTTTACAACCGAAAGATCCAATGTGGAGTCAGACCACAAAACCTTTCCAGGTAGCGTATTTCCATCGCTTAAATAGATGGTAAGTTTCTTTGACTCTGGACTTGCAACATGGTTATTTGTAATAATGTATCCGTTTTTGTCCACAATAAATCCAGAGCCTACGCCTTCTACTTGTTTTTCCAACACGTAATACTGCCTTTCATACTCGATAGATGATATCCCTACGACAGCCTGCGTGTCTTTTTTGGCTACAGCTTCTGCTATCGTAGAAGGCTCTGCTTTAGGTATTATAACTTCTTTTTTTAGTGGAGCAGTATTTGTGTACGGTAGAGGTATCACCTTCCCCCACAAAAATTTTGGAGCAATGTATGTAAAAACAAGTGATGTAATCACAGCTATTATTACGACTGTCATAAGATAAGACGGTCTTTTTACATTTCTATCGTCGCCGCTTTGCATCATATCACCTCATAATTATCATGTGTATTATAAGGTGATTTATTCTATATTTATGTACAAAAATAAGTCCTAATGAGGACTTATTTTACCCTTTTTATGTCTGCGCCTAATTTTTGCAGTTTTTTCTCAATCGACTCATATCCTCTGTCGATATGGTAGATATTCTTAACCTCTGTAGTGCCACTGGCTGCAAGTCCTGCTATCACCATAGCTGCACCAGCCCTTAAGTCAGTAGCTGTAAGCGGCGCACCAGTAAGCTTTTGAGTTCCTTCTATGACAGCTATGCGACCTTCCACCTTTGCATTGACACCCATCTTTTTAAGTTCATCTAAGTATTTAAACCTGCCTTCATACACATTTTCGGTAATAACGCTGACGCCATCTGCAAGAGCCAATAATACCGCCATAAGTTGCTGCATATCTGTAGGGAAACCTGGATACGGCTGTGTCTTAATATCTACTCTTTTCAACCTGCCATCTGTGGTAACTCTAAGTTCTTCATCATACTCCTCGATTTTCACACCCATTTCAGACATCTTCGCGATTATGGACTCTAAGTGCTTCGGTATTATGCCTTTTACGATGACATCTCCATGTGTTGCCGCCGCAGCCACCATATATGTCCCAGCTTCTATCTGATCAGGTATAACTGTATGCTTACAGCCATGAAGCTTGTCTACTCCAATGATTTTTATGGTGTCTGTACCAGCGCCTTTTATATTGGCACCCATTGCATTTAAGAAGTTTGCCACATCAACAACATGAGGTTCCTTTGCACAATTTTCAAGTATTGTAGTGCCTTCAGCTTTACAGGCAGCCAACATCAAATTTATAGTAGCACCTACACTTACAACGTCAAAATATATATGATTCCCCACTAACTTATCTGCTTTTACCCTTATTATTCCGTGTTCTATAGTCGTTTTTGCACCTAACGCTTCAAACCCCTTTATATGCTGATCGATTGGCCTCACACCTATGTTACATCCACCAGGCATGGCTATAGCGGCCTCTTTGAACCTGCTTAAAAGAGCACCTATAAGATAGTATGAAGCCCTCATCTGGCTTGCCAACTCATGCGGCGGACAAAATGAATTGATGCCTTCAGGGTCTATCGTAATCTCATGCTCTTTTTTGATGGTTTTTCCACCAAGATATTGAATCATTTTGCTAAGCAGTTCTATGTCGTTTATATCTGGCAAATTGTCAATACTACTGGGAGTATCTGCTAAAAGAGCAGCAGGAAGTATGGCAACAGCAGAATTTTTCGCCCCACTAATCTCAACTGTTCCTTTAAGAGGTATTCCTCCATTTATAACAAACTTATCCACTGTTTAATCTTCCCTTCACAGAATCTAAAAAACTTCACAATCATACATATATACTTTAATACAATTTCAACAATTTTACAAGCATTTTTACGAAAACATCTTACGCAAAAAGAGAGGTAATTTTTACCTCTCTTCAAAATTACCTGTATACGCATTTATGTAGTACACCGTGTTTTCCGTCGTTATCCTCCACGTAGGTATTGCTTCGCCGGTATCAGCATTTCTCCAGCTAAAATAGTAAACTGGTCTTATGTCTCTTACTACGACGCTTTTACTGCCTTCATTCACATCTAAAAGCTTTAAAAGTGCGCTTATTGGAGGTATGATCTCCTTTTTGTCATTTTCTTCTCTTAAAGGTATGAGCCACGTCGATTCAAAGGAAAATGTATCGCCTGATATGACACCTTTCATGTAGCTTACATCGACATTAATCCCATTGTATTTTTCTGTATATTCAACAGTGTATTTATCACCATCTATGTACTGCCTTAAAATGGAATACTCCTCTTTAAGTTTCTTGTCATTTACAAAGGATGTTATGTAGCGAAAAGCTTCATCACTATTCATTTTGGCAAACTTTTCGTCTTTAACCTGAAAATATAAAAAGCCGTTTTTAACTTCTAATGAACCATTGCTAAATGTGTAAAGTGAACCATCGCCATTTGATACGTACTTTAAGCCTTTTAGAAAATTTTCATCTATGTACGCTTTGCTGTAGCTTTTAAGCTTTACCAGAAGCATAGGCATAGGATTATAATCGTAAGGTATCTTAGCATTAACAACAATATTGTTTTCTCTTAAAATCTCCTTCATTTTGCTCATATCAGAAAAAGATGGAACAGAATTATTAGTTTCTGCTATACTTAAGTTTCCCATGTAAAGTATCAAATTTAGCACAGCAAATATAATAATCAAGATCGTTTTTGCTTTTGACCAGTCCATATTAAAACACCATCATCACATTATTTTCCCATCTAAAGCGCTGAAAAAATACTCATTTGCCTGAGTTTTTACATGCCAAGCAGGTATAAGCTCATTGCCATCAAAAACATACACCATATCTACAAACTGTACGTCATCTATTTTGTGGTCCTTCAAAAGTTTGCCTATATCGTAAAATCCGCCATTGTACTGACCTGCGTAGTAAATATTCATATAGTTTACAATCGCAGATTTAATTGTCCCATTTGATACAAATACATAAATTGGGTCTTTGATATAACCGTTTCTCAGTACATACATAGGGTAATCATAATCGTAATTGAAGGCAAAGCTGTAATCTCCACCGCTGCCACTGACGCCTGTCAAGTAAACATTTTTCTCATCTATGCCTAAGGCTTTTATAAATTCCACTGCTTTATCTAAAGACTCTACTCTACCTAAAGTTAATTTTGACGATGTGGTAGTTGTATCAAAATACTCTATTAATCCATTTTGGTAAAGCCTTAATCCTCTTACACCATCGGTGTATATGTACGAACCACTGTTTTCTTTTATCTCCCGCACTACAGATATATTGACAAACACATTTTTGGTAATAGTCCTATATACGGTGTCATTTTCAAAGCCTCTACTTACATATTTTTTTAATGGAAAACTTTTTACTGCAAATGTGTTTTCGCCATATACATCGCCTGCGGTAGTAATAGAATAATTTATATAGCTTTGAAATTGCTTGCTTATAAGGCTTAAAAAATAACTGGGATTTTTAAGATCTATGGCATAATAACTGCTGTAATCCGTAAAGATAATCTGAGGTTTTACACCTAATTTTATGATTATCTCTTTTATCAAAGTGTCTTGCCCTATTTTCAAGATAGGTGAATCATTTAATTTTAGGGCATTTTTAAACAAATCCTCTGTTATGCCCTTCCCAAAATAAATATGCACAAAATCCCCTTTTCGGTTTAAGTCATTCTTAGAAAGTTGTAAAAGTGTTGTATTCTTAATCTCTTTTAAAATCTTTACCGTATTCATCCACACTGAATTTATATCGTTTGACGACGTTACATCCATAAATGTGCCGCTTGACTCTACAATGATAGAAGAAGGCCTCAATATATCGGATATATCTACACTTACTGGTGTAGACTTGGTCATAAAAAAGCTTTTCTGAGGAAAAGATGTCCAAAGTGTGTAACTAAAATAAAGGCTTGTAGAAACAAGCAATATGAGTACAGCAGTCTTAATATGCTCTTTCATAATCGCACCGCTTTATTTAAAAAGCTTATTCCACAAGCCTTCCAACGTATCAACCGTAATCTGGATAATGCCATTGTTGCTTTGCAATACTATATGACCCTTTACCACCTGCACCTGTCCGTCTTTGACAGCCTTTAAAGTTACGTAGTTGTCCCCTAAAGCCAACGTTATAAGCTTGGCAAAAAGACCAGTATCTCCTATAACCCACTTGTCATTTAAATTATCATTTAATATAAGCTCCACGTAAGTATCTGGCTGCCCATTGCCTGATATGACAAAGTATTTGTTGTTTGTGGTGACATCGCTTATATCTGATTTGACGGTGATCAAATCATCGGCAAACCCGTAAGTCATAAAAAATGTCATAAACATCATCGTGGCAATAACAAGGGCTAAAACCTTTTTCAAAAGTACCACTCCTCATCATAAACTGACATTAATATATAAAATTTTGCACATGATACCTAATATAACCATTATTCTATATCTTGATTATAGAGCATCATTATTACAACAATGTTACACAAATATTAAAATATAGTTACGGTTTGACTAATACTTAAGTTTTACGGTTACAGTAGTGCCTACTCCAATTTCGCTTTCTATATTTATCTCTCCTCCATGAGCGGTGACGATCTCTTTTGCAATGGCAAGGCCAAGGCCAGTTCCTCCAAGCTCTCTTGACCTTCCCTTGTCAACTCTGTAAAACCTCTCAAATATCCTCGGAAGATCCTTTTTGGGTATGCCAATCCCATTGTCATTAACGACTATATATGCGTAATCGTCAAGGTATTTTGTAAAAACTCTCACATATCCACCCGGATTCGTATACTTTATAGAATTTGAAACTATGTTTAAAATCACTTGTTCCATCTTGTCTTTATCTATATTTACATTTCTTTTTTCTTCTCCTGCACAGAATAACAGCTTTTGATTTTTCTTCTGTGCCTCTATCTTTATTTTGTACAAAACTTCTTCCACAAATTCATTGAGATTTGCCTCAGTTAAATTTAACTTTCCATTTGAATCCATCCTTGATAAAAGAAGAAGATCTTTCACCAGCCTCGTCATTCTATCAACTTCTTTATCTATTATGTACAAAAACCTGTTCCTCATTTCATCGTCAACACCGTCATTAAGAAGGGTCTCTGTGTAGCTTTTTATGGTTGTAAGAGGAGTTCTCAATTCATGTGAAACATTTGCCACAAACTCTTTTCTCATGTTATCAAGGTTTTGCTGCTCTGTTATGTCGTGCAGCACAAATACATTGCCATCTATGTTTTTGTCTACTTTTATAGGGCTTACAAACGACTTTAAAATCTTGCCATTACAGTAAATAAGGCTTTCAGTGTTTTTTAGCTGTCCTTGGGCTATCTTCTCTATAGGTTCATCCATAGCTAACTTTTCGCCTATCATTTTTTCTGCAGCATCATTAAAAAGTATGATCCTATTTAAGTCATTTGTCGCAATTACTCCATCTGACATATAGCTTATTATGGCTTCTACTTTGCTTTTCTCATTTTCCATCTCATTTAGAGTAGTCTTAAGCCTTTTAGACATGAAGTTAAACATGCTGCCAAGTTTGCCTATCTCATCATCAGATCTTATGTTTATGTGAACGTCGAAATTTCCTTCCGCCATCTCTTTAGCGTACTTCGTCACTTCTTTTATGGGATCTGTGATGGTCTTTGCTAATATATATCCTAAAATGACGGTTATTATCACCGCTATAAATGTTGCACTTAATAAGATGAAATTCACATCAGACAGTGTATCGTATACGCTTTTTAAAGAACCGCTAACATATACAACTCCTGATATTTTCCCATCGCTGTCAACTACAGGCATGGCAATGCTTCTCAATTTGCCGTTTGAATTGTTATCATTTGTAGTCTCCATCCCCTGTTTGCCAGACAATGCTTTTATGACTGCAGGTGTCAACATCTTACCTTTTTCTCCTGTAGAACTAGCTAAGATATTGCCGTCTTTGTCAAGTATGTATAAGTATTTTATGTAGGCATTAGGTCCTAAATACATGTTTATTATATTGTCTAAACTTGTTTTGGAATTCATGTTGTCTTTCAATGTGAAGGCGATGCCTGTAGCCTGTGCTTCAATGTAGTTTTCGAAATTCGTCATGTGATAATTTTCTAAAGATTTGAAAAGGTATACCCATATTATCTCCATCGCCACCAGTATCAAAAGGCCATATATGAGTATTATCTTCCACTGTATGCTTTTATAGTTCACTTTCTTCGCTAAAATAATAACCAACCCCTCTTTTGGTATGTATATACCTTGGGTTTGCCGGATCATCCTCAATTTTTTCTCTAAGTCGCCTTATTGTAACATCCACCGTCCTTACATCGCCAAAGTATTCATAACCCCAAACCTTTTCTAAAAGCATCTCTCGCGAAAATATAAGCCCTCGGTTGGCTACCAAAAATTTTAAAAGGTCAAACTCTCTCGATGTAAGCTCGATGGGTTTTCCATTTTTCTCTACTCTGTATTTTGACAAATCGATGTTTAAGCTATTTACACTTAAAACATTTGACATAGTTTCACCATTGCTTATACCGCTTCTTCTTAAATTAGCTTTTACCCTGGCAATAAGCTCTCTCATAGAAAAAGGCTTCGTCACATAGTCGTCGGCACCCAGTTCCAATCCCAATACTTTGTCTACTTCCTCTTCCTTTGCCGTAAGCATCAATATGGGTGTAGTCATAGTCTGCCTCAATATCCTTAAAACTGTAAAACCGTCCATTTTTGGAAGCATGACGTCAAGGAGGATAAGGTCAGGATTTTTCTCTTGAGCCATTTTAAGACCTTCCTCCCCATCATATGCCTCTATCGTGCTGTATCCATTTTTTCTAAATTGTACTTCAAGATCTCGACAATTGGCTTTTCATCGTCTACTATCAGGATTCTGCTCAAATGCCATCACCCCTTAACATTGTTGACAAATGTATCAAGCTTTAAGCCAGTCTCTTTGTAAAAGCTTGACTCTATACTCATTCCGCTTCCTAAATCTCTAAGCATCTCTCTTATAGTCTCCATGCCAAATTTATCGCTTATGGCCTTTGTCACCTGAAAAGCCCTTTTATACGCCAACATCTCATCAAGTGAGTCAAAATTGTTTTCCAATTGGTCAAAAGTATATGGTTTCCCATTATAGCTTAAGTCTTTGCCCCATTCGTATCCATCTTGTCTGTACTCCTCTAAAAGGGCTATGCCTTCTGTAAACCACGTCGGATAATTGCCTTTAGCGATGTCGTCTACAACAAGATGCGTAAACTCATGGACAACAGGACCTTCGTATTGAAAAACTTTCGTCACATCCTGCCCTGAAGGTATCCAAATGGCTGGAGATTCTATGCTTATTACACCGTTTAAATATATTCCCATGGCATTTTCTCCTTTTGCAAGGGAAAAGTCCTTATTCATTTCATCAGGATTGCTATAAACTATGATAACCGACTTATCTTTAGGTGCATATCCTAAATCTTTTATGACGCCATAATAGTGCTTTTCAGCCGTATCTATGATAAGCGAAACGTATTTGCTATCTGAATCTTGATATCTAACAATAAAATGTTTGCTTTCCTTAGTCTTAAAATTTTTTACACTTTCTTCAATCTTGTCTTTGCCAATCACCTTATAAACCGGATATGCCTTTGTCAATATGCTTTCATTAAACAATAAAGCCAACACAAAAGCGATAAAAACAATCGCCACAATGATTTTATTTTTCTTCATAGTGTATCACCTCACAAAATACTAAAAATATGTATATACTTAAATATATGAGGTAATACAATTACATTATAACCCAATGTCAAGCACATTGCAAAGTAAATTTAAGGAACAAAAAAGAGCCGTATTTCGGCTCTCATTTTAAGTACATCATAGGGTTTACTGGCACACCATTTTTTCTGACTTCAAAGTGAACATGTGGTCCTGTAGTATTTCCTGTCATACCCACTAAGGCAATTTCCTGTCCTTTATAAACCTTGTCTCCTTTTTTCACCAAAATCTTGCTGGCGTGGCCATAATACGTCACATATCCGTTTCCATGATCGATCTCAACAAGATTTCCATAGCCATTTTCCCATCCTGCAAATACGACAGTACCTCCATCCGCTGCATATATAGGATCATTCATAGATGCTGCTATATCTATACCTGCATGAAGTCTTCCCCACCTTTGCCCGTACCTGGACGTTATCACTATATGCCCTCGTATTGGATAATCAAGAGCGATTGCAGTTGAAAGATTCTTAGTCCCTACAGATACAATCTCATCTGCTGGATCTTTTACCACCTCTTCGTTTATCACATCTTTTTCGGATATTTGCCCATTGTAATACTTCAAAACGGCAGTAACTATTTTGACACCATCTTCTCCATTTGCTACAACTTTGGAAGCGTTGGCAAACATGTCACCATCTTTTTGATAAACGGTTTCATGCGGAATGTCATCCATGTACACGATTTTTCTCTCTGATACTACAGTCAAAACAGGTTTAAGCTCTTTTACTTTTAAAATCTGCCCTTTAAAGATTGTAGTGGTAACCATAGGATTTAATTTATATATGTCGTCTAACGAGATGCTAAATTTTCTCGAGATTGACCAAAGAGTGTCATGGTCTTTTACAGTGTAAGTCTCAACATCATCACCTTCCAGCTTTTTTAAGGCTTCTCCAACTGTCTCGATTTTAACTGCAGGGCTATCTACCTCAACCAGTTTTACATCATTTTTGAAATAGACTTTCATAGACCCGTTTTTGTACTTGTCAAGGATATCATTAAGTACCCACAATGCGTCTTCTCTATTCTTTAGCGTCACTACATTAAAGCCGTCAACTACAATCGCTGTGGGTCTATCAATGCGCACAAATCTTCCCTGTTCTACGCTATATGCAAAATGATTTAAGCTTTGATCTTCCGTACTAAAAAATGCACTTTTGTCGATGCCAATGTAGAAAACTACGGCAAACAAAATCGTCAAAGTGGCAGTTAATATAAATCGCCTTTTAATTGAAACTTTTTTGATTAAGTTGCAACTAAAAGGGTTTGACTTATCTTCGTTATCCATCGTCTTCTCCTTTCATTTGCGCATAGATTGCATACAAAAATGCGTTATTATTTTTTGTTTTTTTGCAAATTTTATGCATATCAAACTTAAAAAATAGACAAATTTGTCGTAATATATATTATATTCTTTTAAATTGATGGTTATGACACATCGTGTTATAATTAAACTTGAGGTGGTGTACATGAGCAGATGTAATTTTTCTAATGATTTTGATGATATGGGAAGCACCCCCGTTAGCAATTTTTTCATAAATCATTATATGTTAGAAGCACCAGGTGAATACGTAAAAGTATACCTTTTAGGACTTAAATATTCATATTACAACCAAAGCTTCTCAATGGAAGAAATGGCAGATAAGCTTTTTATGTCAGAAAATGACATAGACAAAGCTTTGAAATTCTGGGAAAGATCTGGCGTAATCAGGCTTAGGTATTCTGACAACGAATATTACATAGAATATCTTCCACTTGTCAAAAAATCTGATGATGTACACACATTGTCGATTGACGATACTGAAGTCAAGCAGATGTTTGAAACGGTAGAAAAAATGATAGGCAGACCTCTTTCACCAACTGAGATGAACACTTACCTAAGCTGGGTTGATGAGTATGGATTCTCTCTGGAGATTTTGACAATGCTTATAAGTTACTGTGTGTCAAAAAACAAGACGTCTCTTAAGTACATGGAAAAGGTAGCAATTGCATGGCATGATGCAGGGCTTAAGACAGCGCTTGATGTAGAAGCATACTTAAAATCGGAAAGCGAAAAGTGGATAAGGTACAAAAAAATCTTAAGAGCACTGGGATTAAAAGATGACGATGTGATGGAAGCCCACAAAGCCATGATGGACAGGTGGATGGACGATTTAGGCTTTGATGTCGATGTCATCATAAAAGCGTGTGACGAATGCGTCTTAAAGATAAACGAACCCAGTTTTCCGTACATCAATCAGATACTCATCAATTGGTACAACGACGGCATAAGAACTGTAAATGACTTAGATAAAATAAAGAAAAAACCATACACTAAAAAGACTGCTCCCAACTACAAAGTCCCTAAAAATTACTTCAATGGATACTCTCAGAGGACATACGATGTAGACGAGCTGGAAAAGAAACTTTTAGCTCATTCAAGAGGTGAATTTGGTGAATAACTTGGTTCAAGAGGTTTTAAGGGAATACGACATGTTGAGGGACAAGTCCTTGAAAGAAGCCCTCAGTAGGCGGGAAGAAGTCTACAGAAAGATACCGCAGATATCTCAAATAGACGATAAAATAAAAGAAATCGGCATCGAAATATCAAAAGCCATTTTTCTAAATCCCCAAAACCAAAAAGAATTTTTAGAAAACTTAAGGCATAAGCTTATCTATTTGAAAAAGGAAAAGGCTGAACTTCTTAGGCTTAACGGTTACCCTGAGACATACATGGAGCAAGAATATGAATGCAACATTTGCAAAGATACAGGTTTTGTAAACAACAAAAGGTGCAGGTGTTTCGAACAAAAACTTATCAATTTGTACTACAAGCAGTCCAGCATAGAAGAAATAACTAAGATCGAAAACTTTGACAACTTTGACTATCACTTATACTCAGACAAACCGTACAAAGGAAAAATGTCTCCAAGGGAAAATATTAAAACCATAGTAGAAGTAGCCAAGGACTTTATAGATTACTTCGATGAAGAGAAGGAAAGCCTGTTTTTTTACGGGGACTCTGGACTTGGCAAGACTTTTCTTTCCCACTGCGTTGCAAAAGAACTTTTAGACAAAGGCAAAGTAGTCCTATACAGGACAGCTCCAGACCTTGTAGAAGGACTAAGGCTTAATAAGTTGAATTCTGACAATGATTCGTACTACGAGTACACAGATTTGCTTAGAGAATGCGACTTGCTTATAATAGATGACCTGGGGACTGAACCTATTACGCCATTCAGCCTCCAGGAAATCTTCAGCATCGTCAACGCAAGGCTTTTGGCCAACAAGAAATTCATTATATCTACAAACTTGCCATTATCAGAAGTAATGAATATTTACCCAGAAAGACTGTGTTCAAGAATACTTGGGAATTTCAAACTTTTAAACTTCTACGGAGATGACATAAGGATTAAGAGAAAAACTATAAATTAATCAAGCCATTCTTCGAAAAATCCTCCTGTATCCTTTCCAGTCACACTGTCCACTACGTCTATAAGGTTCTGCGTAGTGGCATTTTTATATTTGTAATCTGAATAGTACTTATCTAAGACCTCTTTAAATTTTTCATCTCCTATAAGGTTCCTAAGTTCATTGAATACCATTGCCCCTTTGTTGTACACGATATTAGTGTAATCATTCCAATCCTTAAATTGCCCTAATGTCTTCACCATTCCATCATCTTTGTTGGTCTTGGAAAACTTATAAAATTCTCCTGAAATTATGGATTTAAATACCGCATCTGCAGTGGCTTTTCCGTAATACCGCTCAATGTACATTATCGTCGTATACTCTGTAAGCCCTTCATCAAGCCACGCTTCCCTTACCTCATTATTCCCAACGACGCCATACCACCACTGGTGAGCTGTCTCATGTGCTATAACGTATTCTAAATTAAACAAATTGTCTTTTGAATAGAGATCTTTTGATATAAACACCAAATTTGGATACTCCATCCCACCCATGTAAAAATCCGATTCTACTACGCTGTACTCTTTATACGGGTACTTGCCTATGTAGCTATTGTAAAATCTTATAGCATCCTGTGCGTACTTTAAGGCTTTTAATCCTGAATCTTCATCAAAGTAATATGACTTAACCTTAATGCCGTCAACATCTCCTTCCGCTACTTTAAATTTAGAGCTCATGACGACGGCAAAATCCCTCACATTTGGAGCATCTATAGTTAATACATCCATATCGCCTTGTCTCGCCTTAGACTTCACGACACCTGTTGTCGCCACTTCCATTCCTTTTGGCACAGCAAGTTTCACTTTATAATTTGATACATCGCTGTAAAATGGATCACCCAATGCATAGTAGGGATCATTGTTCCAGCCGTTTTGGTCGTACACCGACAAAATAGGATAAAAATTTGTCACCTGGATGGTATTGTTTCCATAACCAAATCTGCCGCAAGATGGAGGAATCTGAACTTTAAAGCCTATAGCGAAGCTTATCCTGTCGCCTTTCTCCAATTTTTTAGGGAGAAGTATCTTTAAAATCTCACCTGTTTTTTGATCAATGCTGTATGTAGCTTTTTCATTTTTACCAAAAGTCACTCCATTTATCTCTATATACCCTGGCTTAAATCCATTTGGATATGCCAACCCTATTTCTTCTTTTGTAAATGGAACTTTACTTTTATCTTTAAATGCGTTGGGATACAAATGCATGTACACCTCGCTTAAATTCACATCATATGTGTTTATAAAGTCTACCACTTCTGTTCCTATAATGGTCTTGTCTTTGTCGTTGTACTTAAGATCCATATTGTACACCGTCCTGTTGCTGTTTTTTATAGGGGCAAAATAGATAAGTAGCCCAATGGCAGCAACAAGAATTACCAGCCATATATATTTTTTGCTTTTCATTAAATCAGCTCCCCCATATTATTGTTCACTATATATTAATACGAAACCACAAATATTAGAACATAATTTGATTAAGCAAAACACATATTTACTTCCCCAACATATATTGATTATGAATCTAAAAGAGGAGGGATAAAATATGCACTTTATTTATTCACTGTTCATCGCTTTAGCCAACAACATAGACAACATAAGCGTCAGAATAGCCTACAGCGTAAGAGGAATAAAAATCACCGCGGTTAAAAATTTATGGATATCCCTGATAACATTTATAATATCATCAATCGCTGCCATGTCTGGCAATATAATATCTGGAGTACTTAGTAAGCACATAAGTTCCATATTGAGCATGATTCTCTTTATCTCTATAGGCCTTTGGATAGCTATTGAGCCATATTTCAAAAAAAATAGCAATAGCCCTTATGATATGAACGATAAAGCGAAAAACATATATGACATATTGAAAAAGCCTGAGGAAGCCGATGTGGATGATTCTAAAGACATTGACTTTAAAGAAGCTACATTTCTCGGCATTGCCTTGTCTATAAACAATATCGGAGGCGGATTAAGCGCTGGCATGATAGGCCTTAACTCCTTTTTTATAGGATTTCTGTCTGCTCTTATAAGTTTCATTGCCTTGTGGATTGGAAACTATGTGACAGACTTTTTAAATAGATGGAACTTTAGAAAAAAAGCAACAGTGATTGCAGGACTGATATTGATACTTATAGGCATAAAACAGGTAATATAATCTTTATAAAAGGCATCGACAATGATGCCTTTTAAATTTTAGTTTAACAATTGCGTAATAAACTTTTAACATATTTTACATACATATAATATCCATTTAACACAAAAGTATTATCATTTACTTAGAATTATAATTAAAGAAAGGGGTTTAGTTATGAAGAGGTTTTTATCTTTTATCACAGCATTAGCAATGGTACTTTCCATCTTTGCAGTACAAAAACCAATTTTCGCCGACTCAAATGCCACAGGTGCAACTGATCTACCTGATGAGATTAGACTAACATGGACACAAGACCCTACAACAACTCAGACAATTACTTGGAGAACAGACACGACAGTAAATTTAGGCCAAGTCCAGTATGGAAAAGACCCATTACTGAAAGACGCCAAGATAGTTGATGCCTCAGTGCAAAAATTCTCATCAGATTTAGGAGACATGAACATTCACTCAGCCACTTATATACTCGTGTAATATAATTTCGAAATTACCAACATAACCTTTTAATAATGGCTGATTTATTCTTGGAAATAGTATTTATAAATCGTTTTATAACATTACTAATTTCCTTTCTAGTTTTATAAAAAGCATTATATATAACAGTTTCCTTCAACCATTTCCATAATCCCTCAATCCTATTAAGATTTGGTGAGTAAGGCGGTAAAAAGATAAATTCTAAATTGCATTTGTGCTTCTCTTTGAATTCTTTCAGCAGTTTGGCATAATGAATTCTCCCATTGTCCAAAATCATCTTTATTTTCTTGCCAGAACAGGCTTCCACAACCTTTCTTAAAAAGTCCAAAAATGATTGTGCATCCAACGTCTCAGTTTCGGAATATATAATATCCCCTGTAAAATAATCAATGACTCCAAATATTCCGACTCCTATGTGATGCCCATATGTCTTAACAATTCTCTGATGCCCTTTTAAAAACCAAGTAGCTGTAATGGCTTGATAATCCCTGATTTTACATTCATCTTCGAAAAGAATTACTTCATCTCTTTTAATGTTTTTTTATATCTTCAAACTTTTCCTCAAATTTTTTCTGCTCTTCTTCGTCTGCTTTCATCAAAACATATGTGGGCCTGGTATAGGTAAAACCCATCCGCTTCATCAATCGTCTAATGCTTGAGGCTTCAATATTAATATTATAAACATCTTTTACATATTGAGCGATAATTCTTGAATTCCAGTTTACATTCACAGCATACCCGATTTCACTTGGTGTCTTTAAAATTACTTCCTTTAACTCCTCCTGAATATCAGGAGTGATTTTCGGAATACGTCCAGGTGCCTTCCCTATGGTCAGCAATTCATCCAAGCCGCCTTCATTGTATTTTTTCACGTATTCTCCAACGGTTTGATTGTTAAACCCAAGTATTTTTGCTATCTCCAGCCGATTCTTTCCTCGAAATGCAAGAATAATAACATTAATACGGTCTATTTTCCTTGAATCTTTAAGTCCTCTTTTGAATTTCTTTAAACTCTTTATGGTCTGCCCATGTTCATTTTTAATAATACTTTTCTTTTTCATTTGTAAATACGCCCCCCATATATATTTTCTCTTATATATATCGAACATTTCGGCATTATTCTACACTCATATATAGATTAAATCTGACGGGCTTGTGAACGTGTATGACAAAACGACAATGTTTCAATTCCACTATGGTTAGATTAAATCTACATGACTTTCAGTGTCAAAAAAAACAATTATCTCGTTTCAATTCCACTATGGTTAGATTAAATCCAATTTTTGTTTTTGTTCCGAGACCGGTGACGCAAGTTTCAATTCCACTATGGTTAGATTAAATCGTCTTTTTTCTTCCACGTTATTTTGCCAATATAGACGTTTCAATTCCACTATGGTTAGATTAAATCGTTGAGTAAGGTTGCAAAATATAAGCTCATTCTTACGTTTCAATTCCACTATGGTTAGATTAAATCAATTTAGGGAAAGGCATTGACGATTATTTATTGGCAGTTTCAATTCCACTATGGTTAGATTAAATCTGCAGGTAGTCCTTTCTCTGATTTGCTACTTTTTCAGTTTCAATTCCACTATGGTTAGATTAAATCTTGAGTGGGCCTTCTGTATAAGTTCATCAAGATTCGTTTCAATTCCACTATGGTTAGATTAAATCTGCACCTGGGTATTCATATATAGGATGTCCTCCATTGTTTCAATTCCACTATGGTTAGATTAAATCCCAGTGCTACGAGTACTGGAACCTACTGTAAAACCACGTTTCAATTCCACTATGGTTAGATTAAATCGTTCTCGCAATAAGTCATAAAATTCCTGCAAATGTCTGTTTCAATTCCACTATGGTTAGATTAAATCAATAGAAGTCAATAAAGACTTCTAAAAATAAAATTTGTTTCAATTCCACTATGGTTAGATTAAATCGATGTTTTGAAGGATTATAAAGATAAAGTTGATATATGTTTCAATTCCACTATGGTTAGATTAAATCGATCTACAGATATACTTTCAAGTTGATTGCCTATTTGTTTCAATTCCACTATGGTTAGATTAAATCTAGATGGCGTAAGTATTGCAGCATTATTAATGCCATGTTTCAATTCCACTATGGTTAGATTAAATCGTAGTCCATTTCGGCTCCATGGAAGCATTAGCATATCGTTTCAATTCCACTATGGTTAGATTAAATCGCAGTTGCTGTATTAGTAGTTGGCGGATTTACAGCTGTTTCAATTCCACTATGGTTAGATTAAATCTACAGCAATCAGTGACACAAACCCAACTTTCACACGTTTCAATTCCACTATGGTTAGATTAAATCGCCTTTTTGTATTTGTGATATTTTGCCTTTGCTCCCGTTTCAATTCCACTATGGTTAGATTAAATCAAAAACAAAGTCAATACGCAGGGTTACATGATATATAGTTTCAATTCCACTATGGTTAGATTAAATCCAATGCTAACTTGTTTGTGTCAATACACGTGAACGCGTTTCAATTCCACTATGGTTAGATTAAATCTATTAGTTATCCCCAACAAACTGCTGATAATGTATTGTTTCAATTCCACTATGGTTAGATTAAATCAAAGACAATGAACGTATTGCCTCACAAAATGAAGTTTGTTTCAATTCCACTATGGTTAGATTAAATCCCCATAGCAGCTCTGACACCGTTCCACACTACAGCAGTTTCAATTCCACTATGGTTAGATTAAATCGTAGAAGATGCTCTTGCAGAAATTTATACAAAATCGGTTTCAATTCCACTATGGTTAGATTAAATCGCAAAAACAGAAGCTACACAGACCGATTTTGCTACGTTTCAATTCCACTATGGTTAGATTAAATCTAAGTTGGCGGTGTCTCAACATTCCAATTTGTTTTGTTTCAATTCCACTATGGTTAGATTAAATCGCTGCTCTATCAGTATTATCAGGACTATATATTGTTGTTTCAATTCCACTATGGTTAGATTAAATCTTCATATAGTTGCTTAATTTCCTGTCCTAATTGTGTGTTTCAATTCCACTATGGTTAGATTAAATCCTGGGTATCATTCCTGCTAAAACGGAGAATGAAATTGTTTCAATTCCACTATGGTTAGATTAAATCTATGTTTCAGACAGTAGCAAAAAAAATGATAATTGGGTTTCAATTCCACTATGGTTAGATTAAATCTTGTATACCATCAACATAAAAATAATCACCACTTCCGTTTCAATTCCACTATGGTTAGATTAAATCATAGCACTAAAATTTAACTCAAAATTAGCTATAACGTTTCAATTCCACTATGGTTAGATTAAATCCTAAAACAGAGCGTCTTAATCAAGTTGATAATATAGGTTTCAATTCCACTATGGTTAGATTAAATCTTTGAACCTGACTATATGGAATTTTACGACGAATTCGTTTCAATTCCACTATGGTTAGATTAAATCATAGCTAAAAAGTAACCAAAATGAACTATAAAAACAGTTTCAATTCCACTATGGTTAGATTAAATCTAAGCTATTTGATAATGCAAAAACGTCGCTAAAAAAGTTTCAATTCCACTATGGTTAGATTAAATCGGCTAAAAGAATACTTCCAAAAGGCTTGAGATCCTAGTTTCAATTCCACTATGGTTAGATTAAATCATACTCCTCAAAGCATCATAGATGTTTTTGAGGAACGTTTCAATTCCACTATGGTTAGATTAAATCCTACTTCTCTGTCTGCTACCTCTTTGCCTCTTTTTAGTTTCAATTCCACTATGGTTAGATTAAATCAATGATAAATAAAAAAATTGACAAAAATCTTTTAAGAGTTTCAATTCCACTATGGTTAGATTAAATCTGTATATATGAATACAAAAGAGGAGGCGTTAAAATAGTTTCAATTCCACTATGGTTAGATTAAATCGTGGTCTATTATGCCTATATCAGAAGTAGCACAATAGTTTCAATTCCACTATGGTTAGATTAAATCTAACCTGCTTTCAGAAAAATATGTATACGTCTTTAGAAAGTTTCAATTCCACTATGGTTAGATTAAATCGCACATAACACATATCATAAAATGGATAAAAGTAATAGTTTCAATTCCACTATGGTTAGATTAAATCATATGACATATTCATTTCAACAGATGAAAGAGTTAGGTTTCAATTCCACTATGGTTAGATTAAATCTCATTAAAAAGGCTACAGATGTGACTTACCTCTTAGTTTCAATTCCACTATGGTTAGATTAAATCTCGTCACCTGTGTATGGACTGTTGTCAATCAATTCCGTTTCAATTCCACTATGGTTAGATTAAATCTGTTTCTGTGTGGACTGTTATTGCCTCGATGATGTTGTTTCAATTCCACTATGGTTAGATTAAATCAAGCTTTCTCCATGCGATAACAGGTACAAAATCCGCGTTTCAATTCCACTATGGTTAGATTAAATCCAAATCCTTTACCACCTAATCCGCTGCTGCCATGCAGGTTTCAATTCCACTATGGTTAGATTAAATCTGGTCTGCTTCTAATTCTGCATTGGAATTTATATCGTTTCAATTCCACTATGGTTAGATTAAATCCCAGTAACACCAATAGAAGCAGAGGAATTATCACAAGTTTCAATTCCACTATGGTTAGATTAAATCTTTATTCTAATCTCAAAAAGTGCCTGTCCCGAACAAGTTTCAATTCCACTATGGTTAGATTAAATCTACACCTTTTTCTTGTAATATTTTCAAAGCTTCTCTGTTTCAATTCCACTATGGTTAGATTAAATCAAAAGGAGAGATGAAAATGTGGATATTATCAAAAAATGTTTCAATTCCACTATGGTTAGATTAAATCTACGAATAATAAAAGGATCAACAGAACCTTTCATTTGTTTCAATTCCACTATGGTTAGATTAAATCAAGCCTAAAAATATAACTAAAATTCCGATTGCGTAGTTTCAATTCCACTATGGTTAGATTAAATCTGAAAGATATTGAAAATAGAAATTCTCGCTCTGAAAAGTTTCAATTCCACTATGGTTAGATTAAATCCTTTACGGTTGGCTGAACAACTTGGTATATCTTTTTCGTTTCAATTCCACTATGGTTAGATTAAATCTTGCAATAATTCTTGACATATCCTTAAACGTTCTTGGTTTCAATTCCACTATGGTTAGATTAAATCTTATGATTTATTAAATGATACGCATTTGAGATTGGGTTTCAATTCCACTATGGTTAGATTAAATCTGCTGATTATGTTACTAATTTTTGTACTTTACGTCGTTTCAATTCCACTATGGTTAGATTAAATCATAAAATTTGTATAAAAAATTGTGAGGTGTTGTTAAGTTTCAATTCCACTATGGTTAGATTAAATCAAACTGATACTTCTACTGATATGACTGTAAGTTATAGTTTCAATTCCACTATGGTTAGATTAAATCCTGATGCTGATGGTTATAATTATGTTCTTAGTGAGTTTCAATTCCACTATGGTTAGATTAAATCTTTCTATCCCCGCAAATATCGTTCCAAGAGTTCCTAGTTTCAATTCCACTATGGTTAGATTAAATCAAACCAAACGACAAAATAGGTTGGCAATTAGTAAGACAAGTTTCAATTCCACTATGGTTAGATTAAATCTTCTTTATTGGCATCTGGTATGACTATTTTTACACAGTTTCAATTCCACTATGGTTAGATTAAATCAAGTAAATGGGCATTTATAGCAGCTGTAATAACAAAGTTTCAATTCCACTATGGTTAGATTAAATCCCACGAAAATTGCATGAAAATACTTTCCCGCTTAAATTCAATTTAACACAACATGAGTTATTTTTCAATACTTTTTAAAATTCCAGTCCGTTTATTGACATTGTATAAAAATTCAATTTTCATCGTCTCTCCCTTTAGTAACAAAAAACAATAATCTTTTACATTATCAATTTCTTTGTCGACCTCCTATGTTTTTTACATCGAGAAAGGTCGACAAAGATTGCTCTTTTATAATTATTCATTTTATTTTTTGTATCATTCCAAATCCAGCACTGTTCTTTTCCCCTAATCCACATTCGTATGCTACTTTTATTAAATCGGGATTACCTGACATCTTAAAAGGTACCATATATCCTTTAACATAAACATTTTTGAATTTTATTCTCTTCCCATTAGGATTTTTCATATAATAATTTACATCAAAATCTATATTTATATTTAAATTATCTGGAAGCGTGTTATATAAAACATAGTATTTCTCAATCAAATTATTTTTTATATTTTCAATAAATCGAGAATCATGTAAAGGTAGATTTATACTTTTCCTCTTTCCATCAATTTCAATAGCGGTAGACATAACTATTGGAGATAAACATATAAATTTATCTTCTCTATTACTGAATTCCGGTTCTTTTAACATCTCCACACTCTTAATCCTAAATTGGTAATCTTGTAATTTTAAAAACTCATTGTTTAATACTTCTGTCACAAAATTTAACATAAACTCTTTTTTGGGAGAGGTTATGTATAGGTATGTTTCGTCCAAAAACATTATCTCATCATCGATTATTTTGAGCTTTTTACTGCGCAATTGAGAAAAAGTAAATAATTTAAAAACCTTTTTCCCATATTTATATCCTTTTTCGTGAAGGTGTTCCGCAAATTCTCTATTCGCTTTTTTTAAAGTGTTATATACCCATCCAGATAAAAAATAATTATAATTTATATTTAAGCTTTTATCTTCCTCTGGTAATAATGTTATTTTTATCCTCAATCGTACCACCTCACAAAATATTATCAGTAGAATTTTTCTCTATTCCTATGATTCTTTTTGATAGCCACTTTTGAGAACTTGCTGTATATATCAAAACCGAGTCGCTTTCTAAATCCAAATGTCCTTTAAACCATAACATAATTCTATTTAATTGGGCTTCTGTTAATTCACCTTCAAATACTGAATTTTGCACCCAATTTAGATAAGTTTTCAAATATTTATTTACTTTTGCAACCTTTTTTTCATCAACATCATAAACTATAAGTACATACACTTTACCACCACATTTTTAATGATTCATATTTTTCTTCGTCTAATAAATGTTTAATAATTTTATAACATTCAAGTCTTATAAGTCTTCTATAGCTTACACTTCTATTTAAGCCAGGATGTTTAATAATAGTCCCCAATTTTTCTTCAAACTCTCTTTGAAATATAACTCTACCTTTCTCATTCAAATAGCACATCTCTAAATCCTGATCAAAATGCTCTTCTCTTATCATTTTTTGATTTATTAAGCTAAAAATAATCCTATCTATAATGATTGGTTTAAATATTTCACTTATATCAAGACTTAAAGAAAATCTCCTTTCACCAGGCTCATGCAAATAGCTTACAGTCGGATTTAACTGTGTATTATAAATCTCTGTAAGAACAATAGAATACATCATCGAATTCCCAAAGGAAATCAATGCATTTATGGGATTATCCGGAGGATTCATCGTTCTATTCTTAAATACAAATTTTCCATCAATTATTGTTTTAAAAGCAGAATAATATATATTTCTAATCCTACCTTCGACACCCATGAGCTCATTTATTGTCTTTATATCCTTTAGATTTTTTCTCTCGTTTTCAATCCTCTCTACAAATTCGTCTAATCCCTCTTTTCTATTGGCGTAATACTTAATGTTTTTTAATATATTATGACTAGCGCCATTTATAATTTCCTTTGCGATATTAAGTCTCTCCACATCATCTTTGTATTTTTCCACTTGCTTAACCAATAAAAAGCCTGATGGTAAATGTTCTCTTGGATAAAAACTTCCGGAATAATAGCCGTAATAATTAAATACGTGCACCGTTATGTTGTTTTGTGCTAAAAAATTAATTGCTTTTGTATTAAAATCTATTTCTCCAAATAAAAATATTTCTTCGACATTGTTCACGGGTATAAACTTTTTTCCAAGTGTTTCACTTTCAAAGAAAATGGTATTGTCTTTCCTGCTAAGTCGTCCACTTGTATTTATATATATGCTTTTTTTCATAAAATCACCTTCTAACTAAAACACAATTCATAATAGCTGCACTTTGTGCAAACCCTACTTTTTACTATCGCCGGCGGTTTATCTGCAGATTTTATTTTATTGATTTCTCCAATTATCTTTTTTATTTCATTTTCATCTTCTTCACTAAGATTAATTTCTTCTTTTGAATGGTTATCCATATAATGTATGACACCCTTAACATTTTCCATTCCTTTTGTCTTTAAATAATAAATATAGTATAAAACTTGGTATTTAGTAGCTTCTTCCATAGCCTTACTCTTTTTGGTTTCATGTATTTCCATCTGATTTTTAATAAAATCGATTTTTATCCGTTCATCCAGCAAAATTTCTTTGTCTTCTCTTTGAAAACTTTTCTCGTGAATTGCATTCCCTATGTCAACATAATCTGAATTATGTTCCATGTTTATGCCATGTGCGAAAAGCCATAATTTGTGCTTACAGACGAAATAATAATTTACTTCTGTACCCGTCGCTAAATCCATAGTATCACCTTACCAATTTCATACTGGGATATATGGTAAAGCATTTAGCTTTATCATATATCCCTCAGACAACATCATTTTATTTTTCTCAGTAAAGTAAAATTTTTGTTTGCCCTATATTGCTCGTATTCAAAGCAATATATTTTGCTAACTCTTTTAGCTTTTTCTCCCGAATAAGAATTCATATTGGTGAATTTTGCCTCTTTATCAACATCATCCATTTTAAAAATTATCATATTTTTTCCATAATTATTTGATACTATTTCATCAAAAATATAGCTGTAGCCTGGAGGTCTTTTATTATCATTGTACTCTTTTGCTTCAATGAACTGAAAAAAACTTCCTCTTTTTCCAAAGTAATTTACCCTCATAAATAATGATTTAAGAAAATCTATGTCTTTTTTTTCTTTTATTTCAGTCTTTATCAGAATTTTTACCAAATCATTATAGTATATATACTCCCTAAATCCAATTGTTGTTTTAAAGGCATATCCCTCAATATCTTCTAAATTCACATTCTCCTTCTTTGTTTTTACCTCATATTTACTTTGATTTTTAACAAAGCAATTATTTACACATATAAAATCCGGGAGGTTATAATGTATTTCCAAGTTTTTAATCATCTCAAATATATCATCATCAAAACTTTTAAAGGTTATTGCCGCATTAATCAAAGCCATTTTAATTGAATACGGAGAAGGAGCTATCAAAGACTTTGCAGCGGGGTTTGTTGCATCACTTCTTCTCAATGAGAATAGAGAAGTCGGCTTATAAACAACCTCAAGAAGCATAAATTATCTTCCCTTTCATTTCTAATTATTTGCTCCCAACTCATATGGTTCATAATTTTGTATCAAATCAGTCATAATTTCAGTGAACTCTGACAAAGTATTGAACTCTATCACCCTAATTGAACTTTTCTCTAATTTATTAATATTTTCTGCTATAGCTTTTATTTCATTTGTATATGTATCATTTAATGGACTTATAGTTGGAGCAGGAACCGTACTATTTGAAATCGCAATAACCCCTTTGAAAGAAATAATGTGGGGATCTTGGGTATTTCTCATAGCACCATTAGGTTTAATAAATGTGTACATTATGGATTGCAAAAAAGCTTTATATCTTTCGCATCTTTGAATCGCATCAATAGCATATGTTCTTGATATCTCATTATAACCTATTCTATATACATCAAAATTAGACACTAACGCATAAATGCCAGAATTAGCAGGTCTATGAAATATATTTTGTCCTTGATTTGCTGATTCATCGTTACTTTTATTTCCTGCATTTGCTACTAACTTGACATGGAAAAAGGTATCCGTTTTTACCTTTTCAGGTATTCCAATCAACCAGCCAAATTCTGCTGCTGACTTTCTCGGTAAATTTTTATTATTATTGGTTATCAAGATGCCCTCCAAATCATCTATGGCACATTTATTAACTAACATGTCCAAAATCTCTTCATCTTTTTTGTCTTTTGTTTCTTCTGTAAAGGTTTTGTCCCCACTTATCCTATTTGCATCAAAAACCTTACACTTCTCACAAAGCGGAAGCCCTTTTTCTATTGATATATGATACAAATGTTCGGCTTGGATATGTTTTAACATGTCTCCGCTAACTGCATTTACAGTGAAAATTTTCCCGTCCTCATTCACAATTGTAACTTCCCGAGTCAAAACTTGATTCCCTTCCCCTCCTTCATTATTTAATGAATGCATATTGAGTCCTAATTCTCCGCAAATCGATAACGAAGAAATAAAGTTTTTATCCATTTCTCATTCTCCTCCCTTTTTAACCATTAATCTCATCAAGTTCATTATTTTCATCTTCTGCCAGTTCATCTTCTTTTTCTTTCCTGTCAAGTGAATATCCAAAGGCACACAATAATTTACCTATTAACGATGGGTTATCATATTCATCAATTAATTTCACCAAATCTTCTAAATCTTGTTGCTTTATTGTAGCTCTAACTTTCCCTTTATCTTTCTCAGCCATTTTAGCTGTCTCTTGATTATATGATACAATAAATTCTGACAAAAATTCTATCAAGTCTTCTTTATAGGCTGATTTCCTCAACAATTCCTGAGCAAGTCCATACCTAATATCATATTTTTGTTGCCCTTTGCTCTTTGCGTATTGTTCCGAGATTGTGGATTTGCGTATAGCTTTAGCAATATTCCTAAAGCCCTGATTTTGTAGTATTTCTGATATTTTGCTATCAGTTTTCAACAAAAACACCTCCATCAATTTTTCACTAAAAGGTTTAGTAAAATAATTTTTCTTTGCGATCTGCTCCATTAGAAAGATTGAATATTGTCCTATGAAGTTGTAAAAATAATCCATATCAGATGTCGTTAAAAACTGTCTATATGTTTTAAGTAAAGAAATTATATTACCACTTTCATCTTGATCTGAAATAGAGTTTCGTATATTATTGATGATCTTTAAATGTTCATCAATTATCTCTATCCAATCTTTTGCCTCTTTATCTGAATTTATCTCTATAAACAAAGGCAGTTCAATAAACGAAATATTAGTAGGCGAATTAGCATTCCCCATATTTTTAAAATAAACTGCATAAAATCCCTTTACCTCATCGTGAGGGCGATATCCATTTAGAAATTTTCTATTGCTTTTATAATCTTCCCTATGTTGAATCAACTCTTTAGTCATCAAAAGCACAGAATTGATGTCTAATCTTACAGACGTATTTCCTTTCAAAAGTTTCTTAAATTCGTTAAATACCTTCTTGCTTATATCCCAATCTAAATTATTTACATCGAATACATAAACTTTATTGTCCCACTTTTGTTTAGCTATTTGTACAGGTTTTATAACCATAGAAGTGAAACTTCCGGCAATTTTTAAACATTCTTGCAGCCAAAATCCATCGACGGATTTTGGAGTTATGTCATTACTTTTTTGAGGATGTGCCCCTTTAACCATTGACGGATTATATAGCTGTAAACTATTTACTTTTTCTATATTTTTTATTTTTCTTTTCTTTTTTAAATCTGATATTATTGCTTTTGCTTCTTCAATGTTGTTAGTTGTATCAGAATATAGTCTTAATACCACATCAATAATATTTTGGAAACTGTCCTTGTTATCGTATAAATTAAAATATGTTTTTTTATACATATCAAGTGCTTTAAACTGATTTATGCCTGTTATAACATCCAATTCTTTTATTGGCTTATCTTCATAATTTTTAATTTTTTTATCTAATTCAGCTAATATAGATTTTGCATCAGGTAAACTTTTGGCTTTTTTCTTTTCTTCATTTATTTTTTTAAGATAATCATTATATCTATTCTTTCTTTCTTTTTCCTCTTCTAAATCGACATAATTTTTAATTCCTTTTTCTATCACTTCCTTATCATCTTTTTTCTTTAAATAAGGAAATAAATCAAAGTACCTGATTTCAGAAAGTTCCATATCTTTTACATCAAGTTCATAGTAAATACCTTTATCAATAATTGATATTTTTGCCTTCTCATGAGTAAGTCCTAAAATCAATTCGGCTAGTCCATAAGCCTCCAACGCGTTTGAATATGTTCCGCTTTCTTTCAATACATAATATTTTTTATCTGTCATCTCTATATTCACCTCCTTCCATCATAATCTGCTTATAAGCAAATGATTTTTGATCACAAATTCTAAGTATCCTAACAAAAAGAAAATATAATAATACATCAAAATCAATACCAAATTTATTAAAATTGACTGCATAGTCATTAAAAGATTGTTCATCTCCTTCTGATAAAAATTCTTTTGATTTATCAATATCTTTATACAAATTAGGACAATAAGTTTTTATTAACTTTAAAGTTTTTTCCTTGCCTTCCTTCATGATTCTATACTTTGCGGAAGATTCAGTCTTTACTGAATGATGTTTAGCTATAGCATTTAAAATAGCTATGCAAACCCCATAATCCAATATATCGCCAGCTAAACTTGCAGCTACAACACCACCAATACCCGCATGATTAGGTAGTTTAGGTCTATTATTTTCATCAACATTTGGATTATAATCAGTATGCGCTAATAATTCTTCTTTGTTATAATTTCCTTTTTTGTTTTGGTATTTAGAAGCCGATGCTTGCCAAACAGCGTTCAACTTGCCATAATCATGCATTATAATGATAAATCTTATTAATTCTTCCATATCATATTTTAAATTTAATCTTTCTTTTAATTTTAAAAATATATACTTATATTTAACTTTGAATAAATCATCAAAAGCCACCATCATATACCTTATGTGTTCTTCATAAGTATCTTTTGTAATTATGTAATCCTGTTTTTGTTGAAGTTTGTCTATTTTTAAAATTTCTCGTTGACCAACATTTAAAAGGTTTAATCCAATGTCATAATCATAAAACACGTATTTAGAATTTAAAATCACTCTATTCTCGACTTTCAATCGTATATCATCAAATGCTATTTGAGGATAATTAAACTTTCCGAATAAATCTTCATCATCAAGAAAAGACTCTTCTATTGCTCTTACCAGCCAGTCTTCCTCATCTTCTTTTACAACCTTTTTTAATCTTGAAATTAATGTATACCTATTTATCGGAATCGCATCATATGTATATGGATTCTTTAATAGACTTACATTTTGAACCACTAACACATTAATTGTGTCTATATCTCTTATTAATCGACTGGCATTTCCTTTTTCATTATTTATCCAGCAATCAACTATTTCTGTAAATCTCCTATGCTTTCCTTCTTCAATACGCTCGAAATCTCTCAATTCCTTATCAGTAAGAATATCATTTATCAAAACTTCGCTTTTTTGATAATCAATATTCACACCATCCCCTATACTTTTCAATTTATTCAAAGTCCTAACGCACAATTCTTCATCATACGGTAAATAAGGTTTTGTTTTATCATCCCTATTTACATCATAAACAAAAATTTTCCCATTTTCTCCTTCATATCTTGCACATCTGCCAATCCTTTGAAGAAAAGAATTTATTGGAGAAATTTCAAGATGCATTACATCACAGGTTATATCAAGTCCAACTTCTATAACTTGTGTTGAAATTAGTATTACATTTTCATCGCTATATTTGTTGAAAAATTTCTTTATTAATTCTTCTTTGTCTTTCCTGTCATTTGAGCTAAACCGCGAATGAATACACAAAAGTCTAACATTATTCAATGACTTTTCTTTATCAATTTTGTTTTTAAGTTCTAAAAACAAATTCTGACACGTTTCTACAGTATTACATATTGCAATTGTCTTTTTAACATGATTTTTAATGATTTCTTCTGCACTGATGGTCGTTTCCTTTACAAAGACTCGTTTTACCTTATCTTTCTGACTTTTAATTTTGGCAACTTCATTTTCTTTAATAGATATCTGGCTACCGTTTAATTTTTTACAATAATTATCTAGTAGCTTACTGCTAAGTGTGGCACTCATAAGACAATAAGGTGTTATGCCATCTAATTTACTTACAATATTTAACAACGTAGATAACGAACGTTTAACATCCAATAAATGGAATTCATCAAATATCAAGTAGGAAGAGATTATAGCTCCAGTGTTTATATTACTTTGTTTATTTGACAACGAAAAAGGTATTGACAATAAGGAACTTAAACTTTGATCAATTGTTGTAAATATTATATCACCATCTAAAAAATAAGGGTCATTGCTGTTTTCACCAGTCTGAATAGTTACTTGTATATTCCCATTAAACTTCTTATCTACCTTTTCTCGTATATCATTAAATAGACTATTAGTCAAAACTCTCAGAGGCAAACTATATATCAATTTCCTCGGAAAATTGATTCCTTTACAATACGCAAATAAAAACGGCATAATACTAGCCCATGTTTTACCTGAACCAGTAGGCGCTTGCATAATTACATTTTTCCCAGCAAAAACCTTTGTCGCCAAATCTATTTGAAAATCATAGGGCTCAAATCCAGTCACATCTTTAAAAAATTTTACATACTCAACCTCATTAAAAATCATTGAATCGCTTTACTCCTTCTGTGATTATTTAAAATCAAGCTGCAATGACTTTAAGATGTTTTACCTTATATATTCTACAAAACCATCAAAAATCCTCCAAAATTTCCAAGTAAAATTTATAATTTTGATATAAAAAGTCGAAAGTATAAAACTAAAAGGAACATCGCTTAGTATTGATTTAAAACAATTTTTGTGATACAATTCAGTTTAGTTTAATAATTGATTTTTCGGTTGAGCAAGATTTTCTTGCTTCAAGATTTTTGGCTTCTAGGGTGGGAAGCTCATCGTCATGATGGGTTTTCTGCCTTTTTATTTTTTATTAATGGACAAAATAAAGAAAGGTGATTTACATGATTAACGCTATTTTGTTTGCAATACTATTAATAATACTGACAGTACCATTTTTTGTAAAGGTAATAGAAGATAATATTGAGTATTTTCTATTTGCTATGGGCATCATCGCAGTTACCGTATCAGGTGCAATGTCACTTGATCTTTTATCACATATATTAAAAAACCATCTTTTGTACATTATAACGGCTGCCGTCTTTATAAGTGGTTTTCTATTTGAAACTTTTAAAAATAAAATTAAAGAATTAGTAAAGTCAATTTTAAAACACATATCGCTTAAAATTTTTGTTTTTATGTTAATAGTCGTATTAGGACTTACATCAAGTATTATAACTGCGATTGTTGCTTCATTAGTTTTAGTTGAAATAGTCCACATCTTGCCAATACATCACAAAGACAAAGTCGTCATCACTGTAATCGCATGCCTTTCGATTGGCTTAGGAGCGGCATTGACACCTGTAGGAGAGCCTTTATCCACATTGGTAATCTCTGCTTTAAAAAAAGATTTCTTCTACCTTCTAAGAACGATTGGCATTTACATTGTACCTACAATTTTTGTAATGGGTATTTTAGGTGCTTTTTACGTAAATAGATTTACAAATAATGCGAAACCAAAAAAAGAGGAAGAATATTTTAAAGAAGAAGAAATAGAAATTAGACAAATAGAAAATATTAAGTTTATCGTCATCCGTTCAATAAAAATCTTCATATTTTTGCTGGCTTTAGAGCTTTTAAGTGCAGGATTTAAGCCGTTGGTTGACAACTATGTAATGCACATGAACGTTCGGCTTTTATACTGGGTAAACATGATTTCAGCAGTACTAGACAATGCCACATTAGCAGCAGCGGAAATAAGCCCAGCAATGGATCCTGAGCACATCCGCGCTATTCTAATGGGACTTTTAATAAGCGGGGGCATGTTGATACCCGGAAATATACCAAATATTATATCAGCAGGGAAGCTGGAAATAAAAAGCAAAGAGTGGGCCAAAATAGGAATTCCTATTTCCATGGCCGTTTTGGTTGTTTGCTATATATTTGTTTTCATTTAGCTGTTTCTAATATTCACCAAAAAAGGTATGCTAAAGTCAAGCATACCTTTTTCTTATCGTTTATCACGCTTCTTTTTCGCCTGTGTCAAATACACTAAGCTCTTTTAATTGTGGAAATTCGAAAATTGTAAGAGGCACATCTTGTAAAACTTTTATACATTCCTCCAAGTTGTTTCTCAAATTTATATGGCGCTCAGATAAAATTGTCTCCAGCGATCTATTCTCCCATTCAGCCCATTTTACAAATCTTTCCCTCTCCCTTACATATTGCTCTTTAATTTCATCATCAGTAACCTTGCTCATAACCTCGTCACAGATGAAAAAATTGCAAACATAGTTACGATAAACAGGAGGAAGTGTACAGCCAAAACCGCTTTTAACAAAGGGACAAGCTCTAAAAAATATCGTCTTGTCTTTTATTCCACTGTCATCAGCGTTTGTCTTTATATACTTTTCATATCCTTCCTTGTCAAAATACCCTTTTGCGTGAATGTAATAACTATACACTACTGTTCCTGGATTATCAATTATCCTGTTTAGCACATTAAGGCCTTCAGTTGATTTTACCATTCTATGAATATCAACAAGCTCAAACTTCGGAAAATATGAACAGCATCCTCTCATCTTAATGCTGCAATAACTTATACCCATTTTGCTTTCGCAGTGATAACATGATGTGCATATATAGCGAGCATATCCATAAGAATCAAATCGTTCTAAACGGATTTTATCCATTGTATCACCTTTTTGGTAAATTTATAAAAAATTGAGGGTGAGTATTGCGCTCACTCTCAATTTTATACAGCATATTAGTTTTTCTTTTCTGACTTGTCTTCCTTCTTTGCAGTGCTGAAACCGAAAATTTTGTATAAAGGGCAAAAACCAAATGCAGCCGTAAGTATAGGTATTAGTCCAAGGAGTCCCCAGTATCTGGCATTGCCTTTTAAGATAAATAACAAGAGTAAAAGAATTATTCCGATTACATATCTGACTATTTTGTCAACACTGCCTACATTGGATTTCATGCTAACACCTCCTTTCTTCTTTATCTAATTATAATTATAATCCAAATATTAGAAAAAAACAAATAAATTGCTTGCACTTTTATAATTAATTTTAGACGTAAAAAGTATTGATTTTTATCGATACTTTAAAATCCTAAAATTAAGATTTTCCAGTTTTGCATACAAAAAAGGGTATCGATCAAATCTCGATACCCTGAAATCCTCTTAAAATGAGAGCTGGCGAAAGGAATCGAACCTTCAACCTGCTGATTACAAGTCAGCTGCTCTGCCGATTGAGCTACGCCAGCATTTATCGCCCTGACAGTTATATATTATACCGGTTAAGTTTCACTCTGTCAACACTTTTTTGAGAAATTTTTGCGAGAAACTGATGGTTATTTCATCAGTTCCTCTCTTATTATCGTCTTCTCCCTTCCGGGTCCTACAGATATTATAGAAGCATTTATCCCTGTCAATTCTTCTATTCTTTCTACATATTTCTTTGCGTTTTGAGGCAAGTCCTCAAATCTTTCTACATTTGTGATGTCTTCAGTCCATCCATCCAATTCTTCGTATACAGGCTCACAAATAGCTAAATCTTTCAGGCTGGCTGGAAATGTGTTTATTATCCTTCCATTTAACTTATATCCTACGCATATCTTTATCTTTTCAAATCCAGTGAGAGTATCAAGCTTAGTAAGCGCAAACGACCTTATTCCAGATAACCTTATGGCATAATTTACGATGACAATGTCAAGCCATCCGCATCTTCTCGGTCTTCCTGTCGTTGTACCATATTCATGCCCTTTTTCTCTTAGAAGTTCACCTTCTTCATCCAAAAGCTCTGTTGGAAATGGTCCTTTTCCAACCCTCGTCGTATATGCTTTAACAACACCAACTACATCATCTATCATTGTTGGGCCAACTCCTGCTCCAACTGTTACTCCACCAGATATGGGGTGTGATGCTGTCACATAAGGATATGTTCCTAAATCTATATCAAGAAGCGTTCCTTGCGCACCTTCAAATAATACTTTTTTGCCTTCTTTTATTAAATCGTACAGCAATGAAGTCGTATCTACAATGTACGGTTTAAGTATTTTTGCGTATTCAATGTATTCTTCGTATATTTCTTCGAAGCTCATTTCAGATGCACCGTATATCCTTGTAAATATATCATTTTTCTTTCTGAGATTTATCATCAATTTTTCCCTAAACACTTCTTGATCTACAAGATCACAAGCTCTTATCCCTATTCTCTCCGATTTATCCATGTAACATGGTCCAATTCCTCTTTTTGTTGTGCCAATGTCGTTCTCGCCTTTTGAAGTTTCTTCTAATTCATCAAGTTTAATGTGGTACGGAAGGACTATATGTGCTCTATCACTGATTTTGAGGTTTTTTACATCTACTCCTTGATTTTTCAGCTCATTCATCTCAGAAATCAAAGAACCAGGATTTAAAACGACGCCATTTCCTATAATGCAGATCTTGTCAGGGTACAAAATGCCAGAAGGTATTAAGTGAAGTTTATACTCAACACCATCCTTTAAAACTGTGTGCCCTGCATTGTTTCCACCTTGATACCTTACGACCACATCAGCCTTTTCAGCAAGATAATCTGTTATTTTTCCTTTTCCTTCGTCTCCCCACTGTGAGCCTACTATTACAAGCGTTGACATTATTTTGCCCCTTTCTCTACTTTACTCTATTTAAAATTTCCCTCGCCACAACGATACCTGACACAGATGCTTGTGCAAGTCCTCTTGTTATGCCTGCACCGTCACCGGCAGCAAACAAATTTTCTATCTGAGTCTCAAATTTATTTGTAAGTTTCACCCTTGAAGAATAAAACTTAACTTCCACACCGTATAAAAGCGTATGTTTCGAATATATCCCTGGCGACACTTTGTCGAGAGCCTTAAGCATTTCCACTATAGACTGGAGGAATCTATAAGGCAATACGAGACTTAGATCTCCAGGCGTAGCATCTTTAAGAGTAGGTTCTACAAGCCCTCTTTTAAGCCTTTCCGGAGTTGACCTTCTCCCCGACAAAAGATCTCCAAGTCTTTGCACGATTACACCATCTCCCAGCATATTTGCAAGGGATGCGATGTACTTTCCGTAAGCTATAGGTTCTTTAAAAGGCTCCGTAAATTCCTTGCTTACCAATATTGCAAAGTTTGTATTGTCTGTCTTTATGTCTTTATAGCTGTGTCCATTTACGGTTTTTAGGCCATCGTTGTTTTCTACTACTACTTTTCCATATGGATTCATGCAAAACGTCCTGACCCTGTCATCAAATGATTTGGAGTAGTATATAAACTTTGACTCATAGACGACATCGGTTATATCCTCCATCACAACAGCAGGAATCTCTACTCTCACACCAACATCAACTGCATTGTTTTTAGTCTCCAACGACAATCTCTCAGATTCCTTTTTAAACCAGTCTGCTCCTTCCCTTCCAGGCACTACTACCACATACTTTGAGTAGTACTTTTCGCCATCCTCTGTGACGACGCCACACGCCTTGCCGCCGTCTGTCAATATTTCTTTGACCATCTTTTTAGTCTTTATCTCTATTTTATCCATCAAGTAATCTTCTATATTTTTTATTATGTCGTAGCACTTTTCAGTCCCTAAATGCTTTATGACAGCAGGGATTAACTTCAAGTCTGCCGCAGCAGCTCTTTTTTCTATCTCCCTTATTTTAGCTTTATCAGTGCCATGTACTTCTTTCGTGCCTCCAAAGTTTACGTAAATATCATCCACATACTTTATAAGCTCATTTAACTCACCTTTTGGTATATATTCATCCAATACTCCACCATAATCAGATGTCAAAGTCAGCTTTCCATCGCTAAATGCACCTGCACCACCTATGCCACAAGTTATAGAGCATGGTTTGCAGTTTGCACACTTAGAGCCATACTGGCTTATGGGACAAAGTCTACCTCTTATGTTCCTGCCTTTTTCTAAAAGCAATATACTAAGTCCACTATTTTCTTTCACCAATTCCAGGGATGTAAAAAGTCCTGCCGGACCGCCTCCTACTATTATTACATCATATGATTTCATTTTGAACACTCCTTTTTGATAGTATAACAACATCCCCTTTAGTATATTATCAGATATTCTAATTTTAATCAACTAAATTTACGAATTATAATCATTATTTTTTTTATAATGTTCGTTTTTTGCCGGTTTTTATTTTGATTTTTCGGCAAAATATTGATAAAATCTCAGAAACTTTTCCCCGTTAATAGAATAAAGCCAAATTCATCATTTTTTTATAGCTTAAAATAATATATAATAGTCTTGTGATTTCAGATATGAAAGGAATGTGGACAATTGAACCATGAAGATCTCCTAAAATTCGCTGTAATAGCCGGAAAAACAATACTTGAAAACGGCGGTGAAACGTATAGAAGTGAAGACACCATAGAAAGGATGCTTAATAATAAAGTTGAGAGAGTAGAGACATTTGTAACCCCTACAGGAATCTTTGCTTCTATTGAAAACAACGGAAAAATAGAAACAACGATAACAAGAGTCAAACAGAGGGATAGCGACTTAAACAAAGTCGCTCTTGTCAACGATTTGTCCAGAAGATTTAGCAAAGAAAGTTTAGATACACTCGACTTTTCAAAATACACAGATGAACTTATAAAAATTAGGTCAAAAGGCAAATACAGCTATTTATTGAGAGTTTTCTTTGCAGGCGTTGCTGCAGCATCATCTGGTATGCTTTTAGGCAGCACCATAAGGGATTTCATTCCTACGTTCATAACAGCTACAATGCTTCAGTGTATTGTAACGTATTTTGAAGGGCTGCGCCTTTCTACATTCATAATAAACATCATAGGCGGTGCTTTTGCCGCATTATTAGGTTTAGCATTTTCTCACTTTGCAATAGGCACTTTAAATGGCATAATAATAGGGTCAATCGTCACATTGCTTCCGGGGGTAGCCATAACGAATGCAGTCAGAGATGCTATATGGGGTGACTTGGTTTCAGCCGTGTCAAGAGGCGTTGAAGCCGGAATGTCTGCCATAAGTATAGCTGCTGGAGTAGGATTCGTTCTAAATATTTGGTACGTGATTGGAGGCAAATTATGATACAGCAGATTTTCTTTGGATTTTTAGCAACAGCAGGATTTGCATTTTTATTCAATGTGCCACTTGATGCCATTGTAGTATCGGGACTTTCAGGTGCAGTGGGATGGGCAGGTTACCTACTTGTCATGAAGATATATCCTTCCATCATCGCCGCTACATTTATAGCATCGCTTTTTATAGGCATAATGGGGGAAATATTCGCTCAAAAGAAGAAGTACCCCACCACCATATTTGTCATTCCAGGCATAATACCTCTTGTTCCTGGTGCGTATTCCTACAAGACTGTCCTTGCCATAATCCAGGGCAATAATAAACAGGCCTTTGATTTAGGCCTGCAAACCATCGGCATCGCTTTGGCAATAGCCGCCGGACTTATGTTTGTGATCTCATTTTCCAGGATTATGAGACGGTAATCTTTGAAAGCTCCTTATCAAGCTCTCTTACAGTGGATAATAAGCCCTCAAGATTATCCTTTATGTCTTGTATGAACTTAGACTGCTCCTCTGTTGATGCTGATACTTCTTCTGTCGATGCAGCAGTTTCCTCTGAAACCGCAGATATGTTTTCAATAGAAGATATTATTTCATTTTTGTACTCAGTAAGACCTACTACAGCATCATTCAAGACTCGCGTATTTTTCGTTATTGTATCGATAGAGGACTTTATTTCGTTAAACGCTTGTGCTGTAGTTTCAACTTGATCTGATTGCTCATCTGCTATTTCTTTAACAGCGCTTGCTTGCTGCACTGTAGCATCTGTCTTTTGTTTTATAGTGCTTATTATCTTTGCTATCTCAGCCGCAGCTTCTCTTGACTGTTCAGCTAAGTTTCTCACTTCTTCAGCAACAACTGCAAATCCTTTGCCTGCTTCACCAGCTCTTGCGGCCTCAATGGCTGCATTCAAAGCCAGCAAGTTTGTCTGATCGGATATACCTGTAATTACTTCTATGATCTTCTCTATCTGCCTTGAGTTAGACTGCAATTCATTTATTTCTGTCACGACACTATCGATGGAGTTTTTCGTCTCTGCCGTCTTGTCCTTAAGTGACTTTATGGTCTCTATGCCGTTTTGACTTATTCTATTGGCATTGTTTGTAGACTCTTCAACAGCTTTAAAGTAATTTGCAGATTCGTCTATGTTTTGACCCATCTTTTGAGCCATTTCTGCTGCATTTGAAGCATCTTTCGCCTGTTCAGAAGAACCTTGTGCTATTTCTTCTACTGCTTTGGCTATCTGAGTAAATGTATTGTTTGCTTCCTCTATTGACTCTGTAAACTTGCTTACTGTAGCTTCTGCACTCTTTGCAAATTCAGTGACATTTTTGATTATGCCTTTAACCTTATCCACCATCTGATTGTAGCTTTCTATCAAAGAGCCAATCTCATCATTGCGGCCTTTTGCAACATTGGCATTGAAATTGCCGTCTGAAAGCTTTTTAAACCCCTCTTTAAGTCTTGCTATAGGTCTTGTAATCGTAAAAGATATGTATATTGAAAATAATATTGATAATAAAAACGACGCTGCAGCTACAAAAATAAACACACCGGCACTTTTGTCATCCAATACGTAGTGATATGTTCCTGCAAGAGGAATAAGCGCTACAACTATAAAAGAAAGCATCAGTCTCCAAAATACACTTCTCATCCATATACCCCCTAACTTATATTGTTTCCCCTACTTTGAAGAGCTTTTTAGGCTATCTACCTAAAAGCCTCATCAGATAGACAAATAGCTGACCACCTAAGTATATGCCTACGATTCCTGCAATACCTGGAAGAACGTTTGGCGCAGGCAATGGCAGCTTTAAAAATGAGAAAATCACACCTACCAAAAAACCCGTAAATAATGCTAAAATCGACGCTTTCAATTTAACACCTCACTTAGAATTATCGACATTACTCTTACAAACTTTAGAGCTTTTATATTATACCACAAAAATTATTTACCTACACAACATTTAGTTTTATTAAAAAGCATACGCCACCATCTGTATTGAATGCTTCTATGGTGCCTTCATGCCATTCGATTATAGCTTTAGTTATAGCCAGTCCTAAGCCTGTCTCACCTTCATCACCTTTATAAAATCTCTCAAACATGTTTTTTAGCTCTTCTTCAGTAAACTTCCTTCCGTCGTTTTTTATCTTTACCTCCACATAATCCTTTATCTTCTTTATTTCTATATCAATAGACGTCTTTGCATACCTTACGCCATTGCTTAATATATTCATAAAAGCCTGCATAAGCTTTGTTCTGTCGCATTTTACATTTACATCGTCGCCACTTAAACTTATTTTTATGTTTTTCTTGTTTAGCTGAGGCATTATCTTTTCTATACATTCTTCAAAAATGTCCTTTAAATACTCTTTGTGCTTTTTTATGCCTTCTTGATTTGTTTCGATTTTTGTAAGGTACATCAAGTCGTTTACTATATCTCTCAGCCTTTTGCTTTCATCTATGATTATATCAAGTGATTTTGGTATATCGTCTTTTTCTATGACACCATCTTTTATGCCTTCTGCATAACCTTGTATAGACATAAGTGGAGTCTTTAGCTCATGTGAAGCATTTTGCAAAAACCGCCTCTGAGATGTGTAATAATTCCTAAGCTCCACAGACATTTCATTAAAGGCATCTGCCAAAAGTTTTATCTCCCCATCTGACTTTATGTTTACCTTCTCTCCAAACTTCTTATCCTTTATTTTCTCTACCACTTCTGTAAGCTTTGCAATAGGGGCAGAGATTGACTTTGAAAGAAAGTAGCCTATTATCAATGATACAATGCCAGAAAGCAAAATACCCTTTAGCAAGACACCTACTATCTGAAGGGATGCTATCTTTATGCCTTTTACAAGCGTGTACATGACGATAGAGCCGATGACTTTTCCGTTTAAGTTGCTTATTATTGGAAAAACTGCAGCTACCACATCTGTGTTTCCAATCTTTATGCTGTTGTAGGAGCCTTCTTTTGTTATTTTGTCAAGTATTGCGTATTCTATCCTATTCCCTCCGCCGAAGGGATTTTGCCTTGATGAATACACAATATCGCCGTTTAAATCGACAACTATAAGGTCGCCATCCAAAATCCTTCCTCCCACCCAAAACTTAGGCATGTACCTTATGGATTGCAGCGCCTCTGGAGTGCTTATCCTTCCATTGTAAAGCCGCTGAATGACAGTTCCTTGCCTTATGAGGTTTTGCCTGGCTTCATTTATCAAAAAATCCCTTATCATCAGATTAAAAAATACACCTATTATAGAGAAAGAGATGAATACCAGCATCATATATGAAATTATAAGTTTAAACCTGATAGACATCACGATTCCACCTTATACCCATATCCCCAAATAGTCGATATGTTAAATTCACACCCATAACTTTGCAGTTTTTTCCTTATCCGTTTCACCATGTCGTCAACAGCCCTCGTCTCAGTGAAAGAGTCGTACTTCCACACTTTCTCTAAAAGCTGTTCTCTTGTGAAAGCTTTATTGGCATTTTGGGCCAAAAATTGTATAAGCTCAAATTCCATAGAAGTAAATCCTATTTCTTCGCCATTGTATATTACTTTCCTCTCATCAGGCACAATGACGATATCCTTTATCCTTATCTCATCGTTTCTCTTAGGCATTTTAACCCTTCTAAATACAGATTTCATCCTCGCTATAAGCTCTCGCGGTGAAAATGGCTTTGCAATGTAATCATCTGAGCCTAATTCCAATCCCAATATTTTGTCCAAATCTTCATCTCTCGCTGAAACGATTATTATCGGCACGTCGCTTTTTTTCCTTATCTGTCTGCAAAGCTCATATCCATCCATGCCTGGCATCATTATATCCAATATAAGCATGTCAGGCTTGTCTTTTTCAAAGTTATCTAAAACCGCTTCAGCATTTTCAAATGATTTTACAGTATATCCTTCCTTTTCGACGTACTTAACCATGAGATCTCTTATATTTTTATCATCGTCTACTATATATATAAGTTCTGGCATATTACCACCTCACATCTAATTTAACATCATAAGATATCAAAAACAATATCGTATACTATATATTTTAATCATATTGTGGCAAAAAATAAAAGGCGGTTTCCCGCCTTCTTTGCTTATCTTATATTTTAAACAAATGAAAAAACCATGAGGATGGCAGTCAATGATATCAATACTATTGTGGTAGTCCATCCTATTAAATTTTTCACTGGGCTATTTACGTATTTCCCCATTATCTCTTTATTGTTTACAAGCAGCATCATGGAAATCAAAACCACTGGCAACAAGATTCCATTTAAAACCTGCGTCCATATAGTGATTGTAATAAGCGGCGCATGTGGAATCAATATAATCGCAACGGCTATTATAATTATGGCTGTAAAAAGCGTATAAAATTCTGGCGCTTCATCAAGCCTTTTGTCTATGCCTGCTTCAAAGCCAAATGCTTCACAGATGTAAAATGACGTCGCCACTGGAAGTATGGCAGCGGAAAAGATAGATGCTATAAAAAGCCCAAATGCGAATACACCTGATGCCAGCTCACCAGCCAACGGCCTTAAAGCCATGGCTGCATCCTTTGCCTCATTTATTTTTATGCCATTCACATTGAGAGTCGATGCACAAGCAACTATTATGAAAAAAGCTACAGCGACTGTTGCAATACAGCCTATCACAACATCCCAAATTGTGTACTTATAATCATCTATCTTTATACCTTTTTCTATAACAGATGATTGCATGTAAAATTGCATCCAAGGAGCTATCGTAGTACCTACAAGTCCTATTACCATGCTTAAATAATCTGTCTTAAATGACATTGTAGGTTTTATGATGGACTCACCTATAGCTTTCCAATCTGGATGTGACAGAATGGCTGATATTACGTATGACAACAAAAAAACGCTAAATATCAAAAACACTTTTTCCGCTACAGTATAATTACCTTTAACGATCAAAAGCCATACCGCTAAAGCAGCCAATGGTACCATTATATACTTGCTTATGCCGAAGATTTCCATGCTGCCTGCCACACCGGCAAACTCCGTAGCAGTATTTCCAATATCTGCAATAAGCAGTCCGAGAAAGATGAAGAACGTCACTCTTACGCCGAAGTTTTCCCTTATAAGATCTGCCAACCCTTTTCCTGTCACGACGCCCATCCTGGCGTTCATCTCCTGAATGACGATTAAGACGATAAATGACGGTATCAATGTCCAAAGCAGTTTATATCCATAGGTAGCACCTGCCACAGAATACGTGGTTATGCCACCTGCATCATTGTCGACACTTCCTGTGATTATACCAGGCCCCAAAATTGACAAAAATATCAATAAATTAGTCAAAAAAGTTTTCCTCTTTGTCACTTCCCACTACCTCCTTGCAAATGTCTTTCCACTTCTCATAAGTTCGTATATTATATCATTTATAAGGACAGTGCCTAATAGCTTCATATCTTCATCTACAACAGGAATCGCTACCAAATTGTACTTCGTCACTGTCTTTATGAGGGATTTTATTGAATCCATATCACGAGCATAGATGATGTCTTTATTCATAATTTCATTTAATAGGGTGTTAGGCTCTGAAATCACCAAATCTCTAAGTGTAACCGCACCTAAAAGCCTGTTTGACTCATCAACTATATAGATGTAATAAATGATATCTTCGTCTGGTTTTAAAAGCCTAAGCTCCCGTATTGCCTCCTCAACGGAAAGCGTATTTTCAAATGCCACAAAGTCAGTCGTCATCAAGCTACCAACAGCGTACTCAGGGTACTCCATCAGCTCCCTGACTTCCAACGACGCATTGTTCTCCATCTCATTTAAGAGCTCTTCCACTTTTTCTTCATTCAGATCGTCAAGTATGTCTGCAACTTCATCTGCAGGCATTTCTTCCAAGATGTCCGCAGCTTTAGAAACAGGCAGCTCGTTTAATATGCTTCTTTGAGTATCTGTCTCCATTTCTTCCAGCACATCTGCAGCTCTTCCATGCTCTAAACTGGAAAATATATCTATACCGGCCTTTAAATCCAGATCTTCTATGATGTCCGCAAGGTCAGAAGGGTGAAGTGTTGCCAATTTATGATACGTCTTTGACAACATTATGTTTTCTCTTGAGCGAGTAATCGTCTCTATATCTTCCCAAAGTATAAATTTACTGGATATTGTTTTACCAAATCTCTTTAAAATCTTCTTTAAAGGCTTTGCAAAGCCAAGTCGTCTCAATATGCCTTCAATGCCTATATCGACAGCAATCGCAAACAAGCCTTTATCTAAAAGCGCCAACCTTATGTCATTGACTCTTACTACTTTTCTTCCATTTACGTCGATAATCTGCTTATCTAAGACATTTTTCGACAAGTACAAAATATCTTTAAGGTTATGTGCCTCTACTGGATTAGTGCACATAAGTTCGTACTGCCCAAATTTTTTCGTTATCTTTATGTTCTCCCACTTGTACTCTTTGACGCCAGACTTCGTCTTTACCAACATGGATATTGCAATCGGATGCGTCAACGCCGTTGAAACTCCAATATCCTTAAGCTTACCTAAGATCTCACCGTTTTTAAGCAATATCTTATTGCCTAAAATCCTGCTTAAATAAAGGCTTAAAATTGGCATTTCACTACCTCCTTTTCTAAGGGAGGAGTTTTAAGGTAAGATAGACTCCTCCCTCATATTCTTTTTTGAATTATTAAATTTTATTCGCTTATGACTATAAGGGCCAGAGTCCATCATTACCACCTGCCTTTAAAAAATTTAAGCCTTTTACAAAACGTAAAAGGCTCTAATCTCAACACACTCGTTGGGTTTTAGCACTATGCGGCATAGGTAGTACCGGCTGAATTAGATTAAACCTTGTAACGGTAGAATCTGTTGACCCATTGGCATCTCTCGATGTTTCCGGGCATCAGCATGTATCCGCATAGGAGCCTCACTTAACGAACTTTATTCAATTGCATATAAATTATAACACACATTGAATATAACTACAACAAATTTATGACAAATTTTTTAATGCATTTACATCTTTTATTACTATAGCATGTCTTTCAAGCTTTATGACACCTTCTTTGTCTAACTGGCTTAAGATTCTTGTCATATTTTCTCGAGACGTGCCTACCATGTTAGCAAGATCTTGTCTATTTAGGTTTAATTCTATTGCTATCCCATCTTTGCCTTGTATGCCTTTTTCTCGGGCAAACGTCAAAAGAATAGAAACCGTCCTGCCGAGAGAATCTTTAAGCGCTAAGTTCTCTATTATGACCGCCACATTTTGGAGTCTTTTTGCCATGAGTTTTATTATGCCTAAGGCTACTTCATTGTTGTTCAGTATCAAATTTTCTATGTCTTTATTTTTAAGCACAATAATCTTTGAATCCTCTATGGCCTCTGCAGTGGCTGGATACTTACCACCTATAAACAGAAGGGATTCAGCAAAAATATCTCCATCCTCCATTATTCTTATTATATGTTCTTTTCCCTGTTGTGATATTTTAGATATCTTGACTTTGCCTTTTTTTACAAAATAAATGGCGTCACCTTCATCACCTTCGTAAAAAATGACGGTGTTTTTTTTGTACTCCTTCACCAAAGCTATTTTACTGATCTCAAATAGAGATTTCTCACTTAAGACATTGAAGTACGGTATCTTTCTTAAATAATCGTAATCACCCATAAAAATACCCTCTTGACTACTCTGTCCTGTATTTATCTATGCTTACAAATTTCGTGTACTGGCCCATCCACAGAAGCTCTATGGTACCTGTAGGACCGTTTCTGTGCTTTGCTATGATAAGCTCTGCGATGTTTTTCTTTTCAGAATCCTTGTTGTAATAATCATCTCTGTAAAGAAACATGACTATATCAGCGTCCTGCTCAATTGCACCTGACTCTCTTAAATCGCTTAAAATTGGCCTGTGATCGGATCTGGCTTCAGGTGCGCGAGATAACTGCGAAAGTGTTATTATAGGAACTTGCAGTTCCCTTGCAAGGCCTTTTAATGACCTTGATATTTCAGAAACCTCCTGCTGACGGCTTTCCGAGTTTCCCCTTCCTTGCATAAGCTGCAAATAGTCTATTAACACTAAAGACAAGCCCTTCTCCAGCTTCAGTCTTCGACACTTTGCCCTTATGTCCATGACTGATATACCCGGTGTATCATCAATGTATATTGGGGCTGTGGAAAGAGGAGCCATTGCAGCAGCAAGCCTTGGCCAGTCGTCGTCATCTAAATTTCCCGTCCTAAGCTTTTGACTGTCTATGTTTGCCGTAGAGCATATTAGCCTACTTACAAGCTGCTCTTTAGACATCTCAAGACTGAATATGGCGACGGGTTTTTTAAGTGCCAATGCAGCATTTTCCGCAATATTTAATGCAAACGACGTTTTGCCCATAGATGGCCTTGCAGCAAGAAGTATAAAATCAGACGGCTGAAAACCAGACGTCTTTAAGTCTAAATCAGGAAAGCCAGATGGTACCCCAGTAAGATGTCCTTTATTTTTATAAAGATTTTCTATGTTGTAAAATGTGTCCATCAACACATCTTTAATAGGATAAAAATTTTCGGTATTTCTGCCTTGTGCTATGTCGAATATTTTCTGCTCAGCCGTATCCAACACATCGTGAAGATCTCCACCCTCATAGCTTAACTCCATTATCTCTGATGATGCTTGGATGAGACGCCTCAAAGTCGCTTTCTCTCTAATCATCTTTGCGTAATACGACACGTTTGCAGTAGTTACTATGCTGGATGACAAATTTGTTATGTAGTCAAGCCCGCCTACAGCCTCCAGCATATTTTGCCTTCTCAGCTCATCAACCACCGTAACCAAATCGACAGGTATGTTCTTTTCAAACATATCCATCATTATGGTAAAAAGCTTTTTATTTGACTCTTTGTAAAAATCATCTGCTTTTACTATCTCTGATGCATCGATTATGGCATCTCTGGACAAAAGCATTGCACCTAAGACAGCCTGTTCTGCCTCTATATTTTGAGGAGGGATTTTATTCCACTCCATCTCATTCCCCCCTTAAAGCATCCAAAACCTTGTGTATTTTCCCCACCAAGTCTTGAATAAACTGGAACAATTATTGTCCTACAACATCTACTTTTACCTTCGCTTGTATGCCGGGGTATATTTTGATGTCTACATTATAAGTGCCGATTGTCTTTATAGAATCCGCAAGATTTATCTTCTTCTTGTCAATATCGTATCCTTTTTTATTAAGCTCGTCTTGTATGTCTTTTGATGTTATAGAACCAAACAATTTGCCGTTTTCGCCTGTTTTAACTTTAAGCACGATAGACTCTTGCGAAAGCCTTTTAGCCATCTCTTGTGCAGCTTCTACCTCTTTCTGCCTTTTTTTCTCCTCCGCTTTTTTCTTTTCGTTGAGAACATTTATGTTTGACTTCGTGGCATCTATAGCAAGTCCACGAGGCAAAAGATAGTTTCTACCGTAACCATCGCTTACATTTACTACGTCACCTGCTTTGCCTATGCCCTTTACATCCTTTTGCAAAATCACTTTCATCACGACTCACCTTCCTTAAAATATTCATCTATGGCTTTCTTTAAATCATCTACAACATTTTTAAGAGGCTTTTTGACCTGAGCCCCTGCCACAGTTAAATGACCGCCGCCGCCTAATTTTTCAAGTATTACCTGAACGTTTATATCCCCTATCGATCTTCCGCTTATGGCCACATCGTCATGCCTTTTAAATACGACAAAAGATGCCTGAACACCTTTTATATTGAGAAGTTCATCTGCAGCTTGTGCAGCAATGACATTGTCCGTCTCATCAGGGCTCACTGCAATCGCTATTCCTTCTTCTGTTATCTCAGCATTTTTTACTATCGTAGATTTTATTATATACGATTTTAAGTCATTTTGAAACAGCATCTTTACAGATATAGTATCGGCACCCTTTCTCCTAAGATAAGATGCGGCCTCAAATGTCCTTACGCCTGTCCTAAATGTGAAATTTTTTGTATCCACCGTAATTCCTGCTAAGAGGGCTTCCGCTTCTATCGGTTTTAAATCAATCTTGTCCTTTATATACTGTGATATCTCAGTCACAAGTTCACATGTCGATGATGCGTATGGCTCAAGGTAAATAAGCAATGCCTTATCGATAAATTCTTTTCCTCTCCTATGGTGATCGATGACTACTATCCTGTCCACCATATTTATCAATTCAGGGTACGTGAGGTAGCTGGGTCTATGAGCATCAACGACGATAAGAAGCGTCTTTGGATTAACCATATTCTTGGCATTGCCTATATCGATAAAGGGATTTGCGTACTCTTCATCTTTCTCTATCTTCTCTAAAAGGGTTTCTATCGCTGGATTTGACTTGTCTAAAATTATCTTTGCATCTTTTCCAAAAGAAACAGCACACCTGTACATGCCTATTGCAGCACCTAATGAGTCAAAATCCATAAAATTGTGCCCCATAAGCAAAACATTTGATGAATCTTCAATAAGCTCTCTTATGGCATGTGCCACAACCCTCGCCTTTACCTTCGTCCTCTTTTCTACAGCCTGTGTCTTTCCTCCGTATATGAGGATTTTTTCGCCTTTTTTGATTACAGCCTGATCGCCTCCTCTGCCTAATGCCAAATCAATGGCAGAAACTGCGTACTCGTTTAATTTTGCAAATTCCGACGAATCCGCACCAACACCTATGCTTAGTGTAATGGGTATTTTATTTCCCACATTTATATCTCTTATAAAGTCAAGTATCTCAAATCTATTTTCTTCGAGATTTTTCAAATCCGCCTCTTGCGTCACAAAGATATACCTGTCATTGGCGTACTTTATTATATAGGCATTCATGGATTGAATCCAGATGTTTAATCGCCTTTCTATTTCTGCAGTTACAACAGGCTTATTTAAATCATCTGCAGACTGCAAAGCTTCTTCGTAATTATCTACAAGTATGTAACCTAAGACAGGTTGAGATCTTACAAGTCTTTTCGATATTTCCATGTAATCAGTCTCGTCAAAGATGAAGACATTGTAGTAATTTTCACTGTCTTTAGATTTTCTTTTTCTGGTTTTAGAGATTATGCTTATCATGTAGTAGTATTTATTGTCAATCCTGAAGTGGTACTTTTCATCCTTTTTTGCCTTCGCGTATTTTAAAAAAACATTGTTTATATCCTTTTTATCCTCAAAAGTCTGGGCAAAGCAAGAATTGTACCAGACAATGTTCCCATCTTCCCTCATCAATGCTACAGGTATAGGCAAAAGCGGCAGTACATTTCCTGATGCCTTATCGACGCTAAAAAAAAGCCTTTCAATATACTTATCAAATTCCGTCCGCTTCTTTTTTGCCCCTCTATATTCCTGGTACAAAATGTACGCTAAAAGAACCATTGATACAATGCTGATGTAGACATTATAGTACAAGAATATAAGAGTAAGCACCATTGATAAAATGATGTTTAATAAACTTACAGAAGATATTAACTTGTAATTCTTATTATCAAACATGAATACATCCCCTTAAATCAGGATACAAAAACCTTATCACGTAAATCTTCGCAAGTTCATGCTTGTATCTATGACCCCCAGTAGCGTCATCAGCGAAAAAGTAATCGGGAACATAAATAGTGCCACTAATATCACATCGCTTATTAAGGAGCTTACATTAAATCTCTTTGTCATAAAGTATTTTACATATGAAAGACCGCTTACGGTAAATCCTATAGATAGAAGCAACAGTAGATTAGATGCAACAACACTTGAATTTACAAAATACTGATACAAAAGAGCACCTATAAAAATCCATCCCGTCATGTAAGGCATCCTCCAAAACATAAACGGAGGTAATTTCTTTACTTTGCCTTCCCTTGCCATTATCCTTGAAAGAAGCATGTGGTTGGCTAAGACGATAAGGACAATCATTATGACAAAGATAGATGGCATAAGCTCTTTTAAAGACTCTAATGTATAACTTATCATGTTTCTTATGTAAGCTGCATCAGGTGAGTTTTTGTAGATGTCCAATATCTGATTTCCAATTTGCTGGTAGTCATATAAAATGCTTTTTATTACATTTATTCTAAATAATTTAAGGACATACAATGCTCCTACAAAGCCTACCAAAGATATTGCACCAGTTTCAATCACCACATCCTGAGGAGTACTGCCATTTTTAATGAAATATCCCATTGCAATCCCTATAGCGCTTAAAGCCGCCACAATTGAAGCTGTGATTATGTCTGTAAACAAAAATGTAGCAATAAAAATTAAAACTGTAGTTAAGATGCCATACAGCAAACTATTGTTCCTTATTACAACCACGCTTACAGGTACTGACACAAAAAACAGTATGAAAAAAAGCGGCAGTACATATGACCCAATCAAAACCATTATAACCGCTACAGCCACCATTAAAGCTCCATTTACGATGTTTTTGCTGCTCATTTTTTATCCTCCATGAAAGTCTTACCTTTTCTTAATGTGCTCTGCGAGTTCTCTGTAATTTTGCGCATCTTCTTCTATTTCTGCCGAAATAGACCTTATCCTCTTTAAAATTTCATCATCAATTTCTTTAAAATCATACCCCAATTTATTACCGAGAAGATATCCTATTATTATCACATGACATATATCATCTATCAATTCCTGAGGTAATTCGTCATTATTAAAATTTTTAAAAACTGATGCAGTTTTCGATAAAAGCTCAACTTTTAAATTTTCCAAACTCTTAATATTTCTCATTATATCAAAATTATTCTCCATAATATCCCACCTTAAACACATGAAAAACAAGAGAGGGTTTGACCCTCTCTATATTATATCATTATTCGGCTGTATATGGTAGTAGTGCAATCTGTCTCGCTCTTTTTATAGCAACTGTAAGCTGTCTTTGATGTATAGCACAGTTTCCTGTTATTCTTCTCGGAAGTATCTTGCCTCTTTCAGTTATATATTTGCGAAGCTTTCCCACTTCCTTGTAATCTATATAATCTATCCTGTCAGCGCAAAAAGCGCATACTTTTTTCTTAGCTTTTCTATTTTTCCTCTTTTGAGCGGAATTTTCCTTAGAATTGCTGTTGTTGTTTGACATCATCTACCCTCCTTAGAATGGAAGATCATCTTCTGACTCTACCGGACTGAACCCATCAAAATCGCCGCCATCTAAGTCGATATCAAAATTATGAATATCCTTACTTAGATCTGGCATAGGATCGCTACCGCTGGATTTATTTGAGTCCAAAAATTTGACTTCGTCTGCCACAACTTCCGTAACCCAGTGGCGATTGCCGCTATTATCATCCCATGTGCGAGTTTGAATGCTGCCGGACACAGCCACCAATCTTCCCTTTTTAAGATTATTTCCACAAACTTCTGCCAGCTTTCTCCATGTAACGATGGGTATAAAATCAGCCAGCCTGTCTCCGTTCTGCTGCGTGTAATTCCTATTGACAGCAAGTGTAAATGTGGTCACAGGAACCATGTTTGCAGAAGCATACTTAAGGACAGGATCTTTAGTCAAACGGCCTATCAATATAACCTTATTCAACATCATTAACCCACCTATCGTTCATTATTTATCAACTTTTACGATTAAGTATCTCAATATACCGTCTGTGATCTTGTATACTCTTTCAAGTTCATGTGGGACATCTACATTGCTTGTAAAGTTCATCAATACATAATATCCTTCAGTTTTCTTATCGATTTCATATGCAAGCTTTTTTCTGCCCCACTCATCAACTTTAGTAATTTCTCCACCTTTTTCTGTTATGAGATTTTTAAATTTCTCAATTAAAGCAGGTCTTGCCTCGTCATTTACATCTGGAGAAATTATGAATATTGTTTCATACGCTCTCATTCTTTCACCTCCTTATGGACTTTACGGCCCTATTGGGCAAGGCGGCAATCCATATTGTTATTTTATCATTGTTCATTTGGTTTTTCAACAGTTTTTATCACTTTTTTCATTCCTTTTTCAAATTTGGGCCTGGGCATTAAAACCATCCTGCCGCACTTTAAACACTTTATCCTTATGTCCATCCCAACCCTAAGCACTTCCCACTCATCATTGCCACAAGGATGAACTTTCTTCATTTTTACAATATCACCTACATTAATCTCTTTCGGCACTGACATCACCCTTTTTATTTTTGTCTTCGATTGACACATTCATGTGAGGATATGGCAAATCAATGTTGTAGTCTTTAAAAAGCTTCTTAATCCTGTACCTTAGATCCCTTTCAACAGCCCACTGCTGCATTGGCTTTGCCATTGCTACTACAGTTATTTCCACTGTGGAATCTTTAAAGTTTGTTATTCCAAGAACTTTTGGACCATCTAAAAGGTCGGTTCTATCCCTTTTCATTTCTTCGCATATCTCATTAAGAGCTTCTATGACCCTATCTACATCTTCTTCATAAGATACGGATACAGCCACAAGAGCTCTCATAGCACCTTTTGAATGGTTTGTCACAGATGTTATCTCTCCATTTGGTATGATGTTTAAATCACCCGAGAAATCCCTTATTTTTGTGACTCTAAGCCCGATCTCCTCCACAGTACCAGAGAAATTGTTTATTGTTATGTAGTCCCCTACACCAAATTGGTCTTCAAATATTATGAAAAAACCAGTAATGACGTCTTTCACAAGGCTTTGTGCTCCAAATCCTACAGCAAGGCTGCCTATACCAGCAACAGCCAATATCGAACCCATTTTAAGCCCTAATATCTCAAGAATAGAATAAACAGCTACAAAATATATGACGTACTTTAAAATATTTTTCGTAAGTGAAGAAAGAGTCTTTACTTTTCGCTCAGAAAATTGAAGTTTTGACTTCTCTTGCATTATGTAAAATCGATCTATTAAAAGATACCCTAACTTTTTGGCAATATAGGCTATTATGATGACTTTTATTATGTCAAAAGCAGTTCCAAAAATTTTTATATCGTAAAGCTTCAATATTTGATCGTAAAATCTACTTATGTAATCCAATTTAAACATCCTTTCATTTAAAGCAAAAGCAGTTTAACAAAGTCCTTATCTGTCAAAAACAGCTTTGCAAATTGAGACTTTTCTATGTAAGTCCAATAACTTAATGGCAACATACTATTTACTACACTTAACAATCCAAACAGCAGAAATAGAAATGCAAATCCTTCTATAGCGCCTAAAATTCCACCACCGATTCTGTTGAAAGTCCTTATGACAGGATAATCCATCAACTTATTGATAATTACTGCAACGGTTTTTAAAAAAAGCAAAGACATCAAAAACGTAAATACAAAACTTATTAATATGACAATCATCTTCGTCGATGCACCGCTTAAAACCGCATCACCGTATCCTGTAATCTTCACTATAAAACTTACCAATTTATTATTTCTCAATATTAATTGTTCTACAACTGGATAAAATCTTTTAGTCAAAATCCATGATAGCACAATGCTGGCCATCCCATATAGAGTCATGATAAATCCCTTGATGAAGCCAGTATATATAAAATAAGCTATTATCAAAAGTATTGCCACATCAACAATATTCATATAAACCACCTTAAAATGCAACTACTATTATAATACACATATCTACATTTGTTTTCAACCTAAAATGTCATCAGTGTATTAACAAGGTAAAAATTGTGAAAAATAAATATGAGATTGCTTAAAGGAGATGGGCTACAATGAAACTGATAAACATAAATGACAAAACTTGTTACAGCGATTTTAGCCTTGAATTTTCAAGATGTTTTAATAAATTGTTTAATTTTAAGGACGAATTTGTCATAGTATGTATCGGCACTGATAGATCCACAGGAGATAGCCTGGGACCTATCGTGGGATACAAATTAAAAAACTATTTCTCTGATAAAATAGGCATATACGGCACATTAAATGAACCTGTCCACGCTAAAAACTTAAATGAAACTTTAAATACAATAAACAAAGTACATAAGAATCCTTTTATAGTTGCTGTAGATGCATGTCTTGGCTCTTTAAACCACGTAGGGTGCATATCAATAGGTGAAGGATCTATAAAACCTGGCGCCGGTGTTTCTAAGGATTTGCCTCCTATCGGAAACATGTACGTAACCGGAATAGTAAATATATCAGGTTTTATGGAATTTATGGTTCTGCAGAATACGCGGCTTAATATCGTTATGAAAATGGCAGATATAATAACGTACGGCATAACACAATCTATAATGAACATCATAAACCTCAAAGAAAGGGCGTAAATCACGCCCTTTCTTTGCTTTCATTGATATTAAATTGGCTTAATCTTATAAAATTGTTTATCGCATCGATTATCGGTGTGTACTTTTCATAGAATATGACTATCAGATCGCCTGGCATTGCTTCATACATTGCTGCTTTTAGTGCATCCACTTCTTTCAAGATCACCTTTACATCTTCTTTAGAAAGCCCACCTTTTAAGACGCCTATCTCAAGAAGTTTTGCCACTTCACCTGGTTTTCTCCCTCTTAAATCCAAGTCTTCTTTTATGTAGACTTTGTCAAATCCTTCCCCACATATCTCTCCCACCTTCAGTGTGCTTGAATCGCTTCTGTCACCAGGCACACCTATGACGCCGATTAAACGATTTGGATTTAATTTGCGAGCAGATTCTATAACTTTTTTTATTCCATCGATGTTATGGCCATAATCTACCAATACTCTAAAGCTTCCTATGTTGAATATGTTAAATCTGCCTGGATTGTGGTTTTCATCACAGTAAAAAGACCTAATTCCTCTCGATATTACATTAACTGGAATCTTTATTCCATAGCATGCAGAAATTGCCGCCATGGCATTTTCCACATTGTACAAGACTTTGCCGTTTAGCGTAGCTGGAATCTCATCGACCTTCACAATAGGTATGATTTCGCCATTTGCTATGACTATAGTATCGTCCTTTAAATATACAGATATTCCACCATTCTCAAGATGCCTTTTTATCGTCAGGTTGTTTTCGTGCATCGAAAAGTATATGATCTTTCCCTTTGCTCTTTTCGCTATGTATGGTGTCATAGGATCGTCTGCATTTAGTACAGAATAGCCATCCTTTTTTACTGCCTCAACAACCAGTGATTTTACAAAAGCCAGATCTTCTAATGTTTCAATGCCCTCTATCCCAAGGTGATCTTCTGATATATTAGTGATTATGCCAATATCAGCTAAATCATATCCTAAGCCTTCTCTCACTATGCCACCTCTGGCAGTTTCCAAAACTGCTGCATCGATATTTTTGTCTGCAAGGCATGTTCTGGCGCTTTTCGGCCCTGAATTGTCGCCTTTGTATATGCACACATCATCTACGTAGATACCGTCAGTTGAAGTCATGCCTACCGTATAACCATATGTCCTAAGTATATGTGATATCATCCTCACAGTGGTAGTCTTTCCATTTGTCCCCGTCACTGATATGATTGGTATTGTAGCTTTGCTTCCCTTAGGATAAAGCATATCTATTATTGCCTTAGCTACATCTCTTGGTTTCCCTTGTGACGGATAGTGGTGCATCCTTATTCCAGGCGCTGCATTGACTTCAATTATTGCACCATTCTCCCTATTTAAAGGCAGCGATATATTTTCCATAGTGATATCAATTCCTGCAATATCGAGTCCTATGGCTTTAGCTGCTCTTACAGCTATTTCAATATTATCTGGATGTATTTCTTTTGTCCTATCTACTGCCGTTCCACCGGTGCTTAAATTAGCACTTTCTCTAAAATAAACGTACACGCCTTTTTGGGGAATATCATCTATGTTGTAACCCTGCTTTTTTAAGACGAATTGAGAAATGTTGTCTATATTTATCTTCGTAAGAGGTTTTTCGTGTCCAATACCTCTTAAAGGATTTTCATTTTCTATCTCCACCAGCTCTCTTATCGCATGTACGCCATCCCCTAATACTCTTGCAGGTATTCTCTCAGCCACTGCCACCACTCTGTCGCCTACGACTAAAACTCTATAATTTTTACCTTTGATGTGCTTTTCCACTATGACAATATCGCTTATATTTTTAGCATTTCTGTAAGCAACAATAAGTTCCTCCTTGTTAGAAAGGTTTAAAAAGACGCCTTTTCCTTGATTGCCGTTGTAAGGCTTAACTACAACTGGATATCCAATTTCCTCAGCTATGGCAATAGCATCATTTTCATTGTACGCCACATCTCCTTCAGGAACTGGCAATCCATATTCTTTGATTATTTTTTTCGTAAGAATTTTATCGCATGCTATGTCTACGGCAATGCAACTGGTATTTTGCGTTATGGTACCTTCTATCATCTTTTGATAGCGGCCATACCCAAGCCTCAATATGCTGCCATTTCCTACTCGCGTCACAGGTATTGATGCTTCTTCAGCAGCTTTTTTTATAGCCATCGTGCTGGGCCCTAATTCCACTTCTACGACGACTTTTCTAATCTGCTCCAACTCCTGCTGAAAATCAAAATCCTCACTGTTTATAAATTTATTTACCATTTTTACTGCTAACTTTGCAGATCTTAATGCACACTCTTCCAGTTCGTACTCGAAAATGACATTGTACATGTGCCCATCAATAAGTCGCGCTTTCCCAAATTTCACATCATAGCCCAACATATTTTGTATCTCCAGTATTATGTGCTCGGTCACATGGGGAAGATATGTTCCTTCCTCAAGCCTTTTTATAAATCCGCCTTCATAGCCGTATGAGCAGCAGTGTTTACTTAAACCTGGAATTGTCTTTAAAAGCCTCTCATTAAATCCAGGTATGTCTTTCGTAGGTATATCATGATCACCTGTATCTACAACCATCTTTACAACAGGTCTATGACAGTATATGTTTCTGCCTCGATACACCTTTATGTCCTTTATATTCATTATTTATCCTCCTCATTGTATTTAAAAGGCTCCCTCAACATGATATCAAAACCATATCCAGACGGGAGTATATGCAGTGTAACATGTGTTAATGATAATATTTCATCAGGGCTTGACTCTGATACATTTGTGTTTTTTAGAGTCCTTCCATCTACAACAGTTACTGCATTTGAGCCGATGACTTTAAACTTGTCACCATCGACTACAATGGCAGTATCCTCATCTATTCCTACTCCAAGATTGTTGGGATTTTCAGCTATGGCCGTAAGCAATCTTCCAATCCTGCCTCTTTGAGCAAAATGTTGATCTATTATGACATTATTCAAAAGTCCCAACCCAGAAGCCATGTTTATGGTACATTTTCTCGGAGCTTCTTCGTCATCTCCACCTATTATCATTGTCCCTGACATAGCAGAAGCACCAGCACTTGTGCCAACTATAACCGTCCCTTTTCGCTTATTAAGTTCATTCAATAGTTTATCTACACCGCTTCCGCCAAGTATACTTGTAATCCTTAATTGATCTCCACCTGTAAAGAAAATGCATGTGCTTTTTTTAAGCTTTTCTAAAGCAATCTCATCTTTTGCATCATCTCTTGAATCTATATTTACAGTTTCTACAATCCCAGCTCCTAACCTTTTAAAAATTTCTACATAATTTTTACCTACATCTTGCGGCTTTTCTGTTGCCGTAGTCATCACCACAATCCTGCCATTTTCACCACCTGATAACTTTATGACTTCTCTTAAGATTACACATTTATCTTTTTTGTCCTCCGCGCCACCAATTATGATTAGTTTTCCTGTTTTTATTTCATCCATCTATACGCCTCCACAGAAGTAAAAAAATAAAAAACTTCAACCATATATAGTATGGCTGAAGTTTTTTGACAATATACTTTTTTATTTAATTCGTACAAATTTTTACAGAATTCCTTTTCACGTTAAGGACTATAGTATTTGATAAAATGACTTCCCCGTCAACGCAAAGCGCCAACTCTTTTTCAGCGTCTATATGTATTTTCTCTGCTTTATAAGTCTCAACGCATTTCAATGATGTGTGCTTTCCAAAGATAGCCATAGGAAGCAAGAAAAGCAGCTTAAACTTGCTAATCTCATTTACAATTATCACGTCTAAATATCCATCATCCGGATTAGCATCAGGCAAAATTTTAAATCCACCGCCGTAAAAGCTGCAATTGCCAAATGCAGCCAACATTATCTTTCTCTTTATCATCTTTCCGTCTATATCTATCTTTACGTTGTATGGCTTGTATTTAAAAAGCACATTTATAAGGCTTAATGTATAAGCTAAAATTCCACTGAAAAATCTTTTAAACCTGGTTACTTGCACCGCAACATCTGCATCGATACCTATATTTGCCACATTATTGCATGTAATATACTTGTTTATGACAGCGCTATCAATAAACTTTGTGTTTTTCATTAGTAGAATTTCTAATGCCTTATATACATCCTTTGGAATGCGGAAATACCTTGCAAAATCATTGCCAGTACCTAAAGGTATTATGCCAAGTGCTACGTTTGAATCTCTTATGCCATTGATAACCTCATGAACTGTCCCGTCGCCACCTACCGCTACCACAATTTCAAAATCATCTTTTATAGCTTCTCTCGCCAGTACAGTCCCATGTCCTGGATATTTTGTTATAAAAAACTTGTACTTTATGTTTTTCTCATTCATATACTTCTCTATCTTAGGAATCATTTTGTATGCCTTACCATTGCCAGCAGCGGGATTTACAATAAAGGCAATCAAATTATCCTCACCTCTGACCTTTTCTTGCCTTGTCTATAGCCTGTATTTCCTCAGCAGACAAAGGATAATTTGATTGTGCTTTAATTATAGGTTTTGCAAATGTGGCTGTTTCATTTCTTCCATAGATACCCGATATTACTATTCCATTGTCATCGCTATCTAAAAGAGCTATCGAAAAACTTAAATCAGAACCAACATCATTAAAAGCATTGTACCTTACAATTCCAACCTTTTTTATTGAAGCTTTCATTTCATTGTCTATCATGCTTAGTTCTTTTCTGAATTTCTCCAACTTTTCGTTAAACTCGTCATTTTTGCTTATATTTTTAGCCAAAAGGTCAACTACATCCCCCATCTCTAGTTCTTTAATAAGCTTTTTATATTTATTTTTCAATTTTGTGTATTTTGAATTAATCACAATGACCACTATGAAATCTATTAATCCAAGGACAATTGCAAATAATACAAGAAGATTCACATTTTTATTAAGCATCATCATAAGTTCCTGCATAGTTTTTCTTCCTCCGCATATTAAGATTATTTAAACAGCTTGCTTTGCTATGATATACAGTGCTTCAATAGCTTTATCAACTTCATCTTCTGTGTTAAAATATCCTATTCCAAATCTGACGGTTCCTGTTTTTATAGTGCCTATTGTCTGATGTGCCAATGATGAACAATGGAGTCCAGACCTCGTTGCTATATCAAATGCCTTATCCAATATATAGCTGACTTCGCCAGAATCAATATCGTTAATATTCACCGAAACGACGCCGACTCGTTTTTTTAAATCTTCGTTTCCATATAAGATAAGGTTAGGAATTTCTTTTACACCATCTATAAATCTCCTAACAAGCATACTTTCGTGATTCAAAATATTTTCTACCCCTACATTTCTCACAAATCTTACGCCTTCTTTTAAACCTGCAATCCCAGGCGTATTTGGCGTACCACTTTCCAACATATCAGGCATCATATCAGGCTGGTGTATGTTTTCCGAATTGCTACCTGTTCCCCCTTCTTTTATCGTCTTAAGTTTTATCGTATCTCCCACATAAAGCCCACCAGTACCTTGAGGACCTAACAAAGATTTATGACCTGGAAATGCCAATAAATCAATATTGTCTTTTTCCACATCAATAGGATAACTTCCTGCAGTCTGGGCAGCATCTACAAGGAAATATATACCCATTTCCCGGGCAATACTACCTATTTCCCTTATTGGCATCAACGTTCCAGTCACGTTTGATGCATGGATCATGGCAATCAGTTTTGTATTTTTCTTTATAGATTTCCTTACATCCTCCACATCGATATTTCCCTTTTCATCGCATTTGACTACAGTTAGTTCAATGTAATTTCTATCCCTCAGCGCAATAAGCGGTCTTATCATTGAATTGTGTTCCATGCTGGACGTTATAACGTGATCGCCTTCGTTTAAAATTCCCTTTATGGCAATATTTAATGAATCCGTCGTGTTAAGCGTAAAGACTATCCTCATAGGATCACTTATATTAAATAGATTGCAAAGTTCCTGTCTGGCTTCCAATATGTGCTTTCCAGATTCTATTGCCAACCTGTGACTTCCTCTGCCTGGATTGCCACAGTATCTCATCACTCTATCAATCTCATCATAGACTGATTCAGGCTTAGGATACGATGTAGCTGCATTGTCAAAATAAATCAATGATAACCCTCCTATCGACTTTTCTATACTATCTCTTTTATATACTCTTTATTTATATAAGGAGGCAATTTTCTGCCGGCTTTTACAATAGCCATGTATGCCGTCTTAAGATCCACCATGTTTTTATTGCTGTAAATCCTGTACCTGTTCCTGTACTTTGAAGGGGTAGATATAAGCATGATAGTATTTGCGCCAGCCATCAAAGCCTTTACTTGGGCTTCTTTGTCAACAGTGGCCAATGCAGTCGTTGCTGGAATAAAGACATTTTTTAGTACAAGTCTTGTAACAGCAACAGTTTTAAGGGTCATATCGACGCTTCCATGCGGATACGTTTCTAAAGGCGTACCTGCAGCAGGCACGAAAGGACCAATGCCCACCATGTGAATGCCCATCTCTTTAAAGAAAAGTATATCTCTTGCAATGTCTCTTTCTGTCTGACCGGGCAGACCTATTATATTTCCATTGCCATTTATATATCCGTTTTTCCTAAGCCATTGGCTACATCTTACGCGATAGTCAAAATCATCATCAGGATGTATATTTTTAAATATCTCCCTGTTTGTAGTCTCTATTTTAAGCAAGAAGTTGTTTGCACCAGCTTCCATAAAATGCTCGTACTCTTCTTCAGTCCTTTCACCTATGCTTAATGTTATCCGCATGTTAGTCTCTTTCTTGATTTTTCTTATTATCTCTATTATTTTATCCTCTGTATACCATAGATCTTCTCCCGATTGAAGAATAACCGTCTTTATCCCCATCTGCTTTAGTTCTTTTGCAGTTTCAACTATCTCCTTTACATCCATCCTATACCTGTCAACAGTTGAATTGTCTCTCCTTAACCCGCAGTATAGACAATTTTTCTTACAGATGTTAGAAAACTCTATTGCAGCCCTTATGTCGACTACATCACCTACAACCGCCTTCCTCATCTCATCGGCGGCTCTGTATATGGAACTTAAGTTCTCATCGCCATCAGCGCTAAGCAGCAAAACTATATCATCTTCTGTAAGCTCTATGCCTTTTTCTACTTTTTCCAAGACAGCTTTTATATCCCCATTTAATCCTTTATTTATTCTTTCTAATAAGCCATCTAACTTCCTAATTTTATAAGGATATATACCTTTTACTGATACAGAATTGCTTTTTATGAGCTTTTCTGCTACATCTACATTATATGCATCAATTTTAATTGCGGTACTGCAAACAGAACCGTACTCCGCCGGAGCTGGTATTAATTCTGTCTTGATGCTATTTTCCTTTAATATCTTATCTGCATTAAGCATGTGCTGCGTTGAATTGCAGATTATTATACAATATTCCATCTATATCACCTTAAATTTATTCATATACCTATATTTTATATTTATTTAGCCTTTGTTACAATAGAAAAATGCATTTGTTTTTACAAATGCATTAAGATTACCTATCTATTATAAGTTCAGTAAGTCTCGACAGATCTTCTTCACTGTAGTATTCTATTAGTATTTTTCCCTTGTTTTTACCATGGATAATTTTAACCTTTGTACCAAAAAATCTACAAAAATTATCCTCTATCTCTTTTATATACGCATCGCTTTCTTTTCGTTTTTTCTTCTTGGACGATGTGACTTCTTTTATGAGGTTTTCAGTATCTCTCACATTTAGGTTCTTGTCCACTATTTTCTTAGCTATCATGTTTTGCTTTTCAGCGTCCTGCAAGGCTAATATGACTTTTGCATGTCCCGTCGTTATTTTGCCTTCCATCAACATATTTTGAACTTCTTCATCCAAGTTTAGGAGCCTTATGCTATTGGCAATTGACGACCTGCTTTTCCCCACCCTCTTTGATATTTCTTCCTGTGTCAGGTTGAATTGCTCCATCAGAGATTTATAAGCCTTTGCTTCATCAATTGGATTTAAGTCTTCCCTCTGAAGGTTTTCTATAAGGGCTATTTCCATCACTTTTTGATCATCAAAATCTTTCACTATAGCAGGTACTTCTTTGAGCCCCGCTAACTTTGCCGCCCTCCACCTTCTCTCACCAGCCACAATCTGATACCCAAAATCGTTCCTCCTGACTATTATAGGCTGTATAATTCCGTGTTCTTTTATGGAATCGGATAACTCTTTTAACGATTCATCATCAAAATGTTTCCTCGGCTGAAATTGATTTGGCTCAATATCTGAGATTTTGATGTATTCGACGCCTTTTGCGCTTTCTTCATCTATCTCCGGTATAAGAGCTTGTAAACCTCTACCAAGCCCTCTTTTGTTATTCACCTGCCTCACCGTTCCTTTCAATTAATTCCTTCGCCAATTCCTCATATGCTTCAGCACCTTTTGAATGTGGATCATAAAGAGAAATAGGCTTTCCAAAGCTTGGCGCTTCACCTAACCTTATGTTCCTTGGTATTATGGTGCCGTACACTTTTCCCTTAAAATACTTTTTAACCTCGTCAACAACCTGTATCGATAGGTTTGTCCTGGCGTTAAACATGGTCAAAACCACACCTTCAATTTCTAAATCGTGGTTTATGTTTTTCTTTATCAAATTTATAGTGTTCATTAATTGTGTTAATCCTTCCAACGCGTAGTATTCACATTGTATCGGAACCAAAACAGAATCCGATGCCGTCAATGCATTTATTGTCAAGAGTCCCAAAGATGGAGGACAATCGATTATAATGTAGTCAAATTCTTTTTTTATTTCATTTATGGAATTTTTAAGCCTAAATTCCCTCGACAGCATCGGCACCAGCTCTATCTCTGCACCTGCTAACTGTATGCTGGAAGGCACAATGGTAATTCCACTCATATCTTCTAACTCTATGTATGCTTCTCTTATGTCTTTTCCTTCAATTAAAATATTATACGTAGTGCATTTAATAGATGAACTATCTATTCCAAATCCGCTGGTCATATTGCTTTGTGGATCCATATCAACGCACAGCACCTTCTTGCCAGTAGCAGATAAAGAATAGCCAAGATTTATAGTTGTCGTAGTCTTGCCAACGCCACCTTTTTGATTTGCCACAGCTATTACTTTGCCCAATTTATCACCCCGCAATTTTATCATATTTTTATTATAGCATTGTTCCATGTGGAACAAAAGTTAAATAATTGTACGGGGTGATTAAAAATTACTTCTTAGGAATTCTTATCTTAAATTCAATGTAGTCATCTTCGTTAAGTTCGGTGTATTCAGCATCGACACCTGAATTTTTCATTATTGTAATGGCTTGCTTTATTGTATTTACAAAAATTCTTATGTCTTTGTAAAACCTCATCATCTTCTTTTTTTCTTGCTTTTTATCTTCTTCCATCGTTATTTTGTTTATCATGTCTTGTACAATTTTCTCTGTTTCTTTAACATTGCACTTTTTCTTTATGATTATGTCGATGACTTTATTTTGCATTTCCTCATCTGGAAGCCTTAAAAGAGCCCTTGCATGCCGTTCAGTCAAATTGTGCTCTATCAATTTAGCCTTTATATTATCGCTAAGCTTTAAAAGCCTTAACTTATTGGCAATGGTAGACTGGCTTTTCCCCAGCATAATGGCCAGTTTTTCCTGTGTAAGATTGTGGTCATTTATCAAATTGTAGTACCCTTCAGCTTCTTCTAAAAAATTCAAGTCTTTTCTTTGCAAATTTTCTATTAATGCGATTACTGCAGAATCTTCATCGTACGCCTCAAAAACTATAGCAGGAATCGTCGTAAGACCTGCCAGCTTTGATGCTCTTAGCCGTCTTTCTCCAGATATAAGCTCATACGAATTGCCATTTACGACTCTCACACTTATTGGCTGTATCACTCCATAAGCTTTTATAGAATCGCAAAGCTCTTGCAGATTAGCAGTGTCAAAGATTTTGCGAGGCTGATATGGATTTGGTCTAATAAGGTCTATCGGCAAGTATTTTATTTCCTGCTGTTTTATCGACACCATAAAAAACACCTCTTCGTAAAACAATAGATTATATTATATATATTCTACAATAATATCAAAATTCCTCCTATAATTCCATTATTATCCTTAATATTTTTATTAATTTTTATCTGTATATTTCTGGCAGTTCTATGTTTTGATCCTTAATACTTCCATCTACGATCATCTTTTTAAGCCCTTCTGGATATATGTCTAAACTATCAAATTGTGATACGTCAATCCATTTTACATCTTTGATCACCTGGTGCTCTTTAGGCATATCAGGATCAGAGCCTAACTTCAAATCACCACCTACAATTCTGCACTTAAAGTATGTAGCGTAGTAAATAAGGTATTCTTCAAGATAACACACACTATCAGCTACAACATCGTACCCTGTTTCTTCTTTGCATTCTCTCACCAATGCATCTACAAGGGACTCATTTTCCTCTACACGGCCTCCTGGAAAAACCCAGCCTACCTCATCTTCCGTCTGGTGTTTCACAAGAAGAACTTTGTCGTCTTTAATGATAACACCTCTTGAAACTAACAGACAAGCCCTAAAATCACTCATAAATCATTACCCTTTCTTTAAAGTGGTGACTTTTCAATCAATTTTGGCTTTCTCGGGTATTTACTGTCAGTAGCATCCAGCTTTTTTATTAAAACAAGTTTATGGTGAATGTCGGTGTAAGGCAATGTAACATCAATGACATTTTCTATCTGACACCTTAAAACATTTAAAGCATTTTGCGATGTAGCTATTTCTTCATCTGTATTAGACCCTTTATACGCTATCAAATATCCATCAACTTTTGTAAAAGGTATGCAATACTCTACTAGCACATTTAGCTGTGCAACAGCTCTTGATAGAGAAATGTCGTATTTCTCCCGCAAACCGCTATCTTTGCCTAAGTCTTCTGCTCTTCCGTGTATAATTTCTACATCTTTTAAATTAAGATAGCTCACCAATTCATCTAAAAACACTGTTCTCTTCTTTAAAGAATCTACTATAGTAAGCTTTAAAGATGGATAAAGAATTTTAAGAGGCACTGATGGAAAACCAGCACCTGCGCCCACATCGATTATTTTTTCATGACCCTTTATTATTTTACACTTTGATGCAGTTAAACTGTCTAAAAAGTGCTTAATGATGATTTCCCTTTCTCCTGTAATGGCCGTTAAATTCATTTTCTCATTCCACTCTAAAAGAAGATCACTGTATTTTAAGAATTGTTCCACATGGAACATATTGAGTTCTATCCCTAAATCATTAGCACCATTTACAAGTATATCAATATATTCTCTATTCATATACCTATCTCCTTGACTGCAAATAAATTAAGATGACAGATATATCTGCTGGCGAAACACCAGAAATCCTCGATGCTTGACCGACAGATGTAGGCATGATGCTTTTTAATTTCTGCCTTGCCTCAATGCTTATACCTTTTATGTCATCATAATTTATCCATGATGGAATCTTTTTATTTTCCAAAGCTTTAAACTTCTCTACCTGCTCCATTTGTTTCCTTATATATCCTTCATACTTTATGTTTATATCAATCTGAAAAGCTACATCATCTCTAATGTCATCAGGTCTATCCGAATCAATCACTTTCGACGAAACATAATCTATCTCAGGCCTTTTTAGCAAATCGTACATAGTCATCCCTGTGACGATAGGTGAACTTCCTTTTGACTTTAAATACTCATTTACATCATGACTAGGGACTATCATGGTGTTTTTCAATCTTTCCATCTCTTTCTCATACTGATCTTTCTTCATTAAAAATCTATTATATCTCTCATCATCGACTAATCCTATCTGCCTTCCTTTCTCAGTTAAGCGGAAATCGGCATTGTCCTGCCGTAAAATAAGTCTGTACTCCGCCCTTGATGTCAACATCCTGTATGGCTCATTTGTTCCTTTAGTTACAAGATCATCGATCAGTACGCCTATATATGCTTCAGATCTATCCAAAATAAATGGCTCTCTGCCGTAATGCTTCATAGCAGCATTTATACCAGCCATAAGTCCTTGTGCAGCAGCTTCCTCATATCCTGACGTGCCGTTTACTTGACCTGCAAAAAATAGTCCTGAAATAGTCTTTAATTCTAAAGACTGTTTCAACTGAGTAGGATCTATACAGTCGTACTCAATGGCATATCCCGGCCTCATTACCTTGACATTTTCCAATCCTTTAATTGTCCTTAAAAATTCTATCTGGACATCTTCAGGCATACTTGATGACATGCCTTGAACATACATCTCATTTGTATCTCTTCCTTCTGGCTCTATAAAAAGCTGATGTCTCAACTTGTCAGGAAACTTAACGACTTTGTCCTCAATAGATGGACAATACCTTGGCCCAACACCTTTAATTTCACCACTGTAAAGAGGAGATCTGTCTATGTTTTTCATTATAACTTCATGCGTCTTCGTGTTTGTATATGTAAGCCAGCATGGGATTTGCTCAACATTTATCTCATCGTGCATGTATGAAAAAGGCGTTACCTTATCATCACCAGGTTGTATCTCCATGGCATCAAAATTTATAGATTTTTTGTCGACTCTCGCTGGCGTACCTGTCTTAAACCTCATCAATCTTATGTTAAGCCTTTCAAAGGATTTAGAAAGCTCATTAGCTGGAAACAATCCATTAGGTCCACCGCTGTAACTTACATCGCCGATGATTATCCTACCTCTTAAATATGTGCCAGTCGTAACAATACAAGATCTGCAAAGATACCTTGCACCTGTCTTTGTAATAACACTTTTAACTTGTCCATCTTCCACTTCTATATCTACAACTTCTGCCTGTTTTATGTCTAAATTCTCCTGTTTCTCCAGCGTGTACTTCATATTAAATTGATACCTTTTTTTATCCGACTGTGCCCTTAAAGCCCTTACAGCAGGGCCTTTGCTAGTATTCAAAGTCCTCTGTTGTATCAATGTTAAATCGGTATTTATGGCCATCTGGCCACCGAGTGCATCAATCTCCCTCACAAGATTAGTCTTAGCCGGACCTCCTATCGAAGGATTACACGGCATCAAAGCAATAGAATCTAAATTTATAGCAAAAGCGACTGTCTTTAAGCCAAGTCTTGCAGTGGCTAAAGCTGCCTCACATCCAGCATGGCCTAAACCTATTACAGCTACGTCATATACACCTGCATCGTATACCATCCTTACACCTACTTTCCAACACAAAATCTCTCAAATATTTCATTAATTAAATCCTCATTTGCAGTTTCACCAGTTATCAAACCCAAATGATCTATTGCAGCATTTAAGTCAATCGATACAAAATCCTCCGTAAGACCACTTTCTATCGTTCTAAGGCACGACAGCAAATTTTCTTTCGCTTTAATTAAAGCATCCTTGTGTCTCATGTTTGTCAGCAAAAACTCATCGTGCGATAAACCATCAACCATAACTATGTTGTATACAGTATTTTCTAATATATCTAATCCTTCCTTTGTGAAAGATGACAGTTTCACATATTTTCCACCTGATAATTTATCGACTTCATCGATGTCAATTGCAGAAGGCAAATCGATCTTATTTAAAATGTACAAGACTTTCTTATTCTCTATTAGTTTAAGTATATCATAGTCATCTTTCTCCAAAGGGCGTGAACTATCAAAGATAAACATTATCAAATCAGCCTTATCTATAGCTTCCCTGCTTCTTTCAACGCCGATTCTCTCCACGATCTCATCAGTCTGCCTTATGCCTGCTGTATCTATAAGATTTATAGGTATGCCTTTTATGCTTAAATGTTCTTCGATGATGTCTCGTGTTGTACCTGGTATATCTGTCACAATTGCTCTGTTTTCATTTAACAATGCGTTTAAAAGCGACGATTTACCCACATTAGGCTTCCCAATTATTGCTGTGTTAAGCCCTTCCCTTATGATTCTACCTTTTTCAGATGTTTTAAGTATCTCATCAATATCTCTGATTGATTTATTAATACCATCTATAAGTTCATCATCATTAAATAGCTCCACATCTTCTTCAGGAAAATCCATAAGTGCAAATATATGTGCAATAAGCGCCACAAGATCATTTTTTATCTTTGTGATTTTGTCCTTGACACTGCCTTTTAGCTGCATCAAAGCGTATTTATTAGAAAGGTCTGTCTTAGATCTAATTATGTCTATGACAGCTTCCGCCTGTGATATATCCAATCTTCCGTTTAAAAAAGCCCTTTTTGTAAATTCACCAGGTTCGGCAAGCCTTGCGCCATTTCTGAGTACAAGTTCCAAAATTCTTTTAGCAGGAATATAACCACCATGGCAGTTTATCTCTACCACATCTTCTTTAGTGTAAGTATGTGGACTCTTCATGACATTTACCAAAACTTCATCGTATATCTCGTCATTTTTCCTATCGTATATAAACCCGTAATGAACCGTATGACTCTTTACACTGTTTAAATCTATATTTCTTTTTGCTTTAAAAATTGAAGAAGCTATCTTTACAGCATCGTTGCCGCTTATCCTTATGATGGAAATACCACCTTCACCTATTGGAGTTGAAATTGCAGCAATTGTATCATCTATCATAATAAACCACCAAACTTTCAAATCTTTAGTATGATAATATAACACCAATTGTTATTTTACAATAAGGTAAAAGAAAAAATACCCTTTTGGGTATCCATTACTTCAAAGATATTGTCACTCTCCTATTTGGTTCATCGCCTTCGCTGAATGTCTCTATATCAGGATCATCTTGCAAAGCCAGATGAATTATTCTCCTTTCGTTGGCATTCATAGGTTCTAATGTAATGCTTCTATGTTCCTGCTTTACCTTCCTGGCAATCTTGTTTGCCAAATTTATAAGTATCTTCTCTCTTTTTTCACGATAATTTTCCGCATCCAATAAAACCTTTTTGTGTATACCTTCTACATTGTTTTTATTTGCCACCAAAGATACAAGGTACTGCAGTGAATCTAACGTCTCCCCTCTGTACCCTATCAGCAGTCCAACACCTTTTCCCTTTAAATTCACCAATATTGTATTATCCTTTTCGCTAATATCGTATGCAACATCTATGCCCATAAAATTTATCAAGCCATCTAAAAACCTTTTGATATTTTCCTTGAAGACATCTTTGACTATTATCTTCACTATTGCCTGTTTACCTAATAAGCCCAGAAATCCTTTACTGCCTTCGTCTATTACTTCTACATCTACCAAATCCCTCGTTATACCTAACTCTGAAAGTCCAGCATTTAAAGCCTCATCAACTGTCTTTCCTGTTTTTATTATTTCCCTCATTTGAAGACTCTCCCTTCATTGGTTCGGTAGGTCTTAAAAAGATGTACTGCTGCACTATCTGAAAGATATTGCTGGTAACCCAGTATATTCCTACACCAGCAGGTAGAGAAACAGTTATCCAAATCATAAAAGCAGACATAATTAGATTCATTGACTTCTGATTATTGTCTGTCTGAATCATCGCAGAGGAAATATACGTAGTAACACCCGACAATATCGGCAATATAAAATAAGGATCTTTTTCAGCTAAACTCTTAAGCCATAAAAATGAAGCCGTGCTAAACGCAGGATAACTTCTAAGCATGGCAAAAAGCGGCCAAAGTATTATAAGAGGAAGCAACATCGGCAAACAACCACTCATAGGATTTACGTTCTTTTCTTTATATAGTTTCATCATCTCTTCATTCATCTTTTGGGGATCTTTTGCGTACTTTTTCTTGATCTCTTCAACTAAAGGGCTAATTTCTTTCATCTTTCTCATTGTTCCCATCTGTTGGACATAAAAAGGTAAAAGAATAACCCTTATGAGAATCGTAAATATGATTATAGCAACACCATAATTTCCAACAAAATCGTATATAAATTTCAATAATTGGCCAAGGTACATACCAATTGATGCCATTTTAAACCTCCTAGCTATTTTACAGGATCGTATCCACCCGGATTAAACGGATTACACCTCAATATCCTCCACAGAGCCATCATTCCACCCTTCAAAATGCCATACTTCATAATAGCGTCAATAGCGTATTGAGAACACGTAGGGTAAAACCTACAGGATTTTGGCTTCATGGGAGATATGAATTTTTGGTAAAACTTTATTAAATATATAAAAATGTATTTCATTTATCATTCACCATATAAAGAGAAGATTTTTTAAGAAGCCTTCTCATAGCATTTCCTAACGTATAAAAATCTGACTCTACAATTTTATTTCTGGCAATAAAAATAATGTCGTATCCTTTTTTTAAATCTCCATCTAACAACCTGAAATTTTCATACAACAACCTCTTGTAGCGATTTCTAACTACACTCTTACCTATTTTTTTACTGATAGAAAAACCGACTCTATTGACATCCAAACCATTCTCTAAAAAATACATGACGATGTATTGATTAGAAATAGATTTCCCATGCCTATAAACATTCTTAAAATCTCTACTGCGTTTTATCTTTATCATATCATATATTATAAACCTCCGATTGCAAAAAAGGCCCATTAAGGCCTTCCTTATGCTGTCAACCTATGTCTACCTTTTCTCCTTCTTCTTCTTAAAACATCACGACCATCTTTCGTAGACATCCTTTTTCTAAATCCATGTTCCTTTTTTCTATGCCTTACTTTTGGCTGATGTGTACGTAACACTACTACACCTCCTAAAACCATAAAAATGCTAATAAGATTATATCGTTTATTTATGTGCATGTCAATAAATTAATCCACTAATGTTATTAACATATTAAAAAGTTTTATTCAATAGCTGTTAATAATTTTTATTTTTTTATTGATAATGTGTTAATATTTTGGTATCATATAATCGAAGTTGTTAATAAGTTTTAAAATTTATCAGTATGTATATTTAGTTATTCACAGGTTGTGTATAAATCTGTGAATAACTTGTTATTATTTTGATTTATTTTTTATTCATTAATTTTATAATTAGGTTTTTTAAGCCTTTTTTAATATATTTTTATCAAATAAAATTTTATCAACAGCATTTTTATATCTTAAAAAAACAATGTTACATTGTTAATATTTTTTTGTCTTTTTAACAAAATTTATTAACAACTTGCCGATATAAACACATATAAATTATTTTTTATCAACAGCTTGTTTATATTTGTAGGAGGTCACAAAATGTATGACGATTGTTACTCACTTTGGGATGCAATATTTGAAAAATTAAAAAGCGAATTGACAACCACCAGCTATACCACATGGCTTGTTCATTTAAAACCTGTGGCACTATTAGATGACATACTTGTGCTATCAGCGGTAAATGTATTTACAAAAAACATAATAAATGGACGGTACTTAAATGTAATATACGATGCAGCAAAATCGATAACAAATAAAAAAATTGAAATAAAGATAGTATCCGAGGATGAAGAAGAATACAAGAAAATAAAAGAAACCGTCCAATTTAAAAGCGAAAAGGACAAGACTGTTTCTAATATGTTAAATCCAAAGTACACTTTTGATACATTTGTTGTAGGAAATAGCAATAAATTAGCACACGCCGCATGTTTAGCTGTAGCACAATCACCCGCAAGAGCGTACAATCCACTGTTTATATACGGAGGTGTTGGCCTAGGCAAAACCCACTTAATGCATGCTATAGGTCATTTTGTGCTGGAGCACAACAGCAACACAAAGATAATGTACGTTACATCAGAGACATTTACAAACGAGCTGGTTAACTCTATAAAAGACGACAAAAATGAAGAATTTAGGAATAAATACAGAAGCATGGACATACTTTTAATAGACGACATACAATTTATAGCTAAAAAAGAGAGGACGCAGGAGGAATTTTTCCATACTTTTAATACACTGTACGAAGCCAATAAACAGATAATAGTTTCCAGCGATAGACCTCCTAAAGAAATACCAACGCTGGAAGACAGGCTTAGATCGCGGTTTGAATGGGGCCTTATAGCAGATATACAGCCACCAGATTTCGAAACGAGGATAGCAATACTAAAGAAAAAAGCGCAAAACGAAAACCTAAATATTCCTGACGATGTGCTAGTATACATTGCTGAAAAAATACCTTCAAATATAAGAGAATTAGAAGGTGCTTTAATAAGAATCGTAGCTTTTTCCTCACTTACAAAGGCGAACATAGACCTTGATCTTGCAAAAGATGCTTTGAAGGACATAATATCAAACAAAGTTAGAAAGATAACAGTTAAGCTAATACAAGAAGAGGTATGCAAATACTACAACATAAACTACGAAGATTTTATATCAAAAAAGAGGACTAAGACAATAGCTTTCCCAAGGCAAATTGCCATGTACTTAGCCCGTGAAATGACAGACTTGTCATTGCCTAAGATAGGTGAAGAATTTGGCAAAGATCACACTACAGTTATTCATGCGTACGACAAAATCTCAAACGACATAAAGGAAGATGAATCTTTAAATAAGCAAATTGAAGAACTTAAAAAGAGAATAAAAGGTTTTTAACATATCAACGTTGATAAACTGTTGATAACATAAATTTTTTGGGCTTGTTGATATTGTCAATATCTTTTCAAAAATAATAATAAGTTATCAACAACATAAAAATATGGTATATTAACTAAATTAAGAGTTTTTAACATATTAACAAGCTCTATTATTACTACTACTATTATTATTTATTTATATTTTTATTTTTTTTAAATATGCTTAAAAGGAGCGAAATTTTTTATGAAATTTTCTTGTGATAAAATTTCATTATTAAATGCTGTAAATAAAGTTATAAAAGGGGTAACCCCCCGTACCACCCTCCCTATTCTCCAAGGTATTCTTTTAAAATCAGAAAACAACAAGATAGTAATGTATACTACAGACATGGAAATAGGAATTCAATGTAGTATTGAGGCATTTATCATTGAAGATGGAAGCATAGTTGTTTCATCTAAAGTTTTCTCAGATCTTGTAAGAAAGCTTCCAGATGATACGGTTTTTTTTGAATCTGATGAAAGCAATATGGTATATATAAAGTGTGGTTTAACTGAATTTTCTATATCAGGAAATTCTTCTGATGAATTCCCTGATATTCCGGATGTAATAAAAGATGTGACTTTTTCGTTAAATCAGAAGATTCTAAAAGAAATGATAAAAATGACCTCATTCAGTGTTGCTCAAGATATGGCTAGGCCGATTTTGACAGGTATACTTATGGAAGTAAGCAAAAATACGATAAATATGGTAGCACTTGATGGATACCGAATGTCCATAAAAAAATACGTTTCAGAAGATCCTTTATCAAAAAATTTGGATGATTTTAGCGTTGTCATACCAGGTACTACAGCTAATGAGCTTTTAAGGGTTATGGAAGATAGTGATGATGAGGTATCTATATCTTTTACAGGTAATCAGATTTTATTTGAATTTAACGATACAAAAGTTATATCGAAACTTTTAGATGGGAATTATATGAATTATAAGACAGTAATACCTAAGGATTTTAAGTCTGTAGTCATTATAGATAAAGATGATTTAATAGGTGCTATAGATAGAGCGTCATTGTTGGCTTCAAATAAAAGTAATTTGATTAAATTTACTTTTAATGAAAGAGAACTTGTGATATCATCAAACTCTGAAAAGGGAAAGATGTCAGAAAGGCTTAATATAGAAATTGAAGGTAATCTGATTGAAATAGCTTTTAACTCCAGGTACCTTTTAGAAGCTCTTAGAGTCATCGATTCTAAAAAAATAAAGATTAGCATGATAAACAGCATAAACCCCATGATAATAACACCTATAGAAGATGATGACTACTTGTACATGGTGTTGCCTGTAAAATTAAATGATTAATCGAGAGGGTTTGGTATGATGGAAGAGGTAAAAATAAACACTGAATACATTACACTTGACCAGTTTTTAAAGTACGTAGGTATAGCGGAAACTGGTGGTAAAGGTAAACAAATGATATTAAAAGGTCTTGTAAAGGTAAATGGAAATATTGAGCTTAAAAGAGGGAAAAAATTGCGCAAAGGTGATACGGTAATCGTAGATGAAAAACAGTTTGTGATTAAATAAAGTACAGTTTTGCTGTACGAAAGGAAAAGGAATGAATGTATCTAAAAGAGCTTATTGTTGACAATTTTAAGAATTTAAAGCATCAAAAGGTTATATTTTCTGCTGGTACAAATGTAATATACGGTTCAAACGCGCAAGGAAAAAGCAATCTTTTAGAATGCATAAGGTTATTAAGCATTGGAAAATCCTTTAGAAATAGTAAAAATAGGGACATGGTTTGTTTTGATGTAGATTATTATTATATAAAAGGTGTTTTCGACGTAGATGGCGAAGAAGTAACAGTTGAGACAGGGTATAAGTTAAATCAAAACAGGTTTTTTAAGGTAAATAACAATAAGATAAAGAATATTTCGGAGTTAATCGGCGTTATACTTACTACGATTTTTTCTCCAGATGACCTAAATATCGTAAAAGGCAGTCCTTCATTAAGAAGGCGATACATGGATGCATCTATTTCAATGATCAAGAGAAACTACCTTTACGACATAATACAGTACAACAAAGTTTTAGCAAACAGAAACAAGGTTTTAAAGGATGTAAAATTTAAAAAAGAAAGTGCAAGACTTTTGGACATTATGGATGAACAGCTTTCATTTTTTGGTTCGAAAATTATTATGTACAGAAGACAGTACATCAATAATCTTGACTTAATAGTAAAAAAAATTGTTCAAGATATTTCATGTGAAAAAGTTGATTTGATATATTGGAATAATGTTACAGACAAAATTGATGACATTAAGTCTATCAAAGATTTACTTTTAAATAAGTTGATATTAAACAGGGATGTTGATATAAAATACGGCGATACGAAGTACGGGCCTCACAGAGATGATGTGAAAATATTTATAAATGGCCATGATTCAAGAATTTTCGCTTCACAAGGTCAGCAGCGAACTATTGCTCTATGTCTTAAATTGGCAGAATACGAAGTAATAAGATCAGAAAATGGTGAAAATCCTATACTTTTGCTTGATGATGTTATGTCAGAGTTAGATGAAAATAGGAGAAAATATATCTTAAATAAAGTTGAGGGATGTCAGACTTTTATAACACATACAGAAAAAAAAGACGTAAAAGGTGATAAATATTTTTTGATTTCTGATGGTTTAATTATATCTGATTAAGGAGGAAATTATGTACGTTCATTTAGGTGGGAATGTAGTGGTGCCAGACGATGAAATAATTGCAGTTTTTAATATAGATGTTAAATCTTCAAAAGATACCAGTGAATTTTTAAGGATTGCTGAAGAAGAAGGATTTATTGTAAAAATATCAGATGACAACATAAAGTCTTTTGTAATAACAGAGAGAAATAAAAAAAGCATAATTTACATATCTCCCATATCGTCCTACACCATTATAAAAAGGGCCTTAAAATACAGTGAATAAAAAATAGAGGTAAAACCTCTATTTTTTTACAAATCTATTAACGATCGCATCTTGTGTTAGATGTTCGAAGGAGTCATCTAAAGGCATTAGAGTGCAATTGCCGTATTTTCTTTCCAGAGCTTTTTTTATCAATATATCTGTAAACTCTGGATTTTTAGGCAGAACTGGACCGTGAAGGTACGTTCCAAATGTGTTTTTGTATATTGCACCTTCCATGCCGTCTTCTCCATTATTGCCATTTCCATATATGACCTTTCCTAAAGGCTTTACGTTATTCTGTAAAAATGTCTTTCCGGAGTGATTTTCAAATCCTACCATCTTAAATGTCTTGCCATCGATATATGATTCTATTATTATGTTGTCAATCATCCTTTTGTTTCCTGCTACCGTGTATATTTCAAGTGCACCTATGCCAGGCAATTTGTTTCCGTCCGAAGATAAATAGTACATGCCAAGCAGTTGATATCCGCCACATATGCTGAGAAGCGTCAATCCATCTTCAATGGCAGACTTTAAATTATTTGCTCTCTTTAATGTCAGATCATCGCTGACGATTTTTTGTTCTCTGTCAGAGCCGCCGCCTAAGAACAGTATGTCGATGTCTTTGAAATTTGTATTGGTATCCACTGTTATAGCTTTTATTTCGGTTTCAATTCCTCTCCACTCACATCTTCTTTTAAGTGTTATTATGTTTCCTCTATCTCCATAAAGATTCAGTAGTTCCGGGTACATATGGCCTATTACGAGTTTCATTGTTTTACACCTCTTGATTTTAAGTAGTTATTTACTTCATGCAATGATGTGTAGTTAGGAAGTACAGCTATCAATTCTTCATCTGTTATGGTTGGAATGTAGTCCATTGCTTCATCTATTGGTTTTATGATTTTTATCTTCTTTTGATCTATTCCGGCGTATTTAAGCCTTAAGGCCATATCTTCTGCCCTTAACCCCGATGTTACAACATGGTTTATTTTTGTATGTGATACAAAGTTTTCGATGTCTACATCCCAAAGCCAAGATACATCTCTACCGTCAGCGTAATTATCGTTTATGGCAATTAATAAGTTTAAAGGTTTATTGATTTCTCTTAACATATTTAAAGTGCTGTCAAAGCCTATTGGATTTTTAATGAGATTTATTATGGTTTTTTTGCCTTTTAAATAAGTCTTTTGAAGTCTACCTGCAATAGGCGTGTAGTTGTTAAGTCCCGTTTGTATATCTGAGAATGAAATACCTAAAAGTACATTTGTTGCTACAGATGCCATGACGTTATAAATGTTGTATGCACCTGTAAGATGGCTTTTTACGTTTATCAATTTGTCTTTGTATTTTAATTTAAATGATATTCCATCTTCTGTAAGTTTTATGTCAAGTGCACCGAAATCCAATTTTGGACGTGATTTTCCACATTTAGGACAGTAGTAGTCGCCAAGCTGACCGTAAAAAACATCCTTGTAGACGTATTTTCCACCGCAAACTGGACAATATTTTTGTTCAAATGCCGGTGATAGGCTGTAACCGTAGTTTAACTTATCTAAGATGCCGTAGTAAAAAACATTTATGTTAAGGTCATCGCCTAAAGAAGCTGTAAAAGGCTCATCTGCGTTTAAAAGAAGCATTGAATCTTTAGGAAGTTTACTTAAAGATTCCTTGACTTTTTTGATTGTCGTGTCTAATTCACCGTATCTGTCAAGCTGATCTCTAAAAAAATTCGTCACAACGACTACCTTTGGATTGATGTCATTTAAGACAAGAGGCATATTCGCTTCGTCAACTTCAAACACGCCAGTATCGCAACTTATATTGCCAAAGATGTCGCTGTTTTTTATAAGCACAGTGGCAATTCCACTTAACATGTTTGCTCCTTCTCTGTTATGAACTACTTTCTTGCCAGACGACCTTAAAATCTCCGCTATAAGTCCTGATGTAGTAGTCTTTCCATTTGTTCCCGTCACAACTATCTTTTCATTTTTTACATCTTTTACGATGTTCTTTATGATATCAGAATCTACCTTTAAAGCTAATTTTCCTGGCAATGATGTACCGTTTTTTCCAGTTAATTTACAACCAAGTATTACAAATTTTCCTACTAAGATACCGAGAAGATCCAATATAACACCACCTTGAAAATGAACATCATATCTACATATTTAAGTATATTATAAAATAGTCTTTTTATAAAATAAAAAATTTCCTTTTAGAAGTAAAAATGCAAAAAAATCTGCTTAAATTCGCTTCCTTGTATAAAAAACAAAAAAATGATACAATAAAACTATTGGAATTTAGTACGGAGGTATGTATATGACAAATGATGAAACATATGGTGCAAGTCAAATTCAAATATTAGAGGGTCTTGAGGCTGTAAGGAAGCGTCCTGGCATGTACATAGGAAGCACCAGCAGCAGGGGACTTCACCATCTTGTGTATGAGATAGTAGACAATAGCATTGATGAGGCATTGGCAGGGTACTGCAAAAATATAGATGTCATTATTCACAAAGATAATTCTGTATCTGTAATAGATGATGGTAGGGGAATACCGACAGACATACATCCGCAAACAGGTAAATCAGGTGTTGAAGTTGCGCTGACTGTGCTACATGCAGGTGGTAAGTTTAACAATGACGTTTATAAAGTTTCTGGTGGTCTTCACGGTGTAGGACTATCAGTAGTAAATGCTTTATCAAAAAATCTTGAAGTTATCGTCAAGCAAAATGGAAAAGTGTATCAGCAAAAGTATGAAAGAGGGGTTCCAAAGACAGATCTTACAGTAATCGGTGAGACAGATGAAACCGGTACGACAATAACATTTTCTCCAGATGGGGAAATATTTGAGACGTTAGAGTATGATTATGACGTGCTTTCACAGAGGCTAAGGGAATTGTCGTTTTTGAATAAAGGCGTAAAAATAAGGCTTGTTGATGAGAGAGATGGAAAAGAAGATGTTTTTCACTATGAAGGTGGCATAGTTGAGTTTGTAAAGTATCTAAACAGAAATAAAGAAGTGTTGCATCCAGAGCCTATTTACATGGAAAGCAAAAGCGATACGTACGAAGTTGAAGTGGCGATGCAGTACAATGACAGCTATACGGAGAACATATTTAGCTTTGCAAACAATATCGATACAAGAGAAGGCGGCACACATTTAATAGGCTTTAAAACAGCATTGACAAAAGTCATTAATGACTACGCAAGAAAGTTTAACATCATAAAGGAAAACGACAAAAATTTGCAAGGGGAAGATGTAAGGGAAGGGCTTACGGCGATTATAAGCGTGAAACTCATGAATCCGCAGTTTGAAGGACAGACGAAGACGAAATTAGGTAATTCCGAGATGCGTTCAATAGTCGATTCTGTCGTGACGGAAAAGCTGACGGCTTTCATGGAGGAAAACCCTTCACTGTCAAAAGTCATTCTTGAAAAGGCTACATCTGCTGCAAGAGCAAGAGAAGCAGCCAGAAAAGCCAGAGAGCTTACAAGAAGGAAGTCAGCGCTGGAATCTACTTCACTTCCAGGTAAATTAGCAGATTGTTCAGAAAAGGATGCATCTAAATGCGAACTTTACCTTGTTGAGGGTGATTCTGCAGGCGGTTCTGCAAAAATGGGGAGAGATAGCAAATATCAAGCTATACTTCCTCTTAGAGGTAAGATTTTGAATGTAGAAAAGGCAAGGCTTGATAGAATTTTATCAAGTGATGAGATAAAAGCGATGATAACAGCATTAGGCACTGGAATTGGTAGCGATTTTGACATCTCAAAGCTTAGATACCATAAAGTCGTTATAATGACAGATGCCGATGTTGACGGAAGCCACATAAGGACATTGCTTCTTACATTTTTCTACAGGTTTATGAGGCCTTTGATAGAAAATGGAAATATATATATTGCACAGCCACCACTTTATAAGATAGAGAAAAATAAAAAGGTATACTACGCTTATTCCGATAAAGAGCTTGACAATATTTTAAAAGAAATCGGAAGAGAAAATTACAATGTACAGAGGTACAAAGGTTTAGGAGAAATGGATGCGGAGCAGCTTTGGGATACTACGATGGATCCTGAGAAAAGGACTATGCTGAAAGTAAGCCTTGATGATGCTATTGCAGCTGATGAAATATTTACTATTTTGATGGGCGACAAAGTAGAGCCAAGGCGTGAATTTATAGAAAAATACGCTAAAACCGTTAGAAATCTTGATATATAGGCAGGTGATTTAAGTGAGCGATAACACAAATAATGAAGAATTGAGAGTAATACCAGTAGATGTAGAAGATGAGATGAAAAAATCTTTTATAGATTACGCCATGAGCGTCATCGTAAGCAGGGCCTTGCCTGATGTAAGAGATGGATTAAAGCCTGTTCACAGGAGAATTCTCTATGCAATGAATGGCCTTGGTCTTACGCCTGACAAGCCTTACAAGAAAAGCGTAACTGTCGTAGGAGAAGTATTAGGGAAATACCATCCACACGGCGATGTGGCAGTTTACGACGCTATGGTTAGGATGGCGCAGGATTTTTCTATGAGAGAGACATTGGTTGACGGGCATGGTAATTTTGGAAGCATCGACGGTGATCCGGCTGCTGCCATGAGGTATACAGAAGCAAGGTTATCAAAGATAGCCTTGGAAATGCTTACTGACATAAATAAAGAGACTGTAGACTTTGTGCCAAACTTTGATGAAAACTACAAAGAACCTGTAGTTCTTCCATCAAGATTTCCAAACTTATTGGTAAATGGATCACAAGGAATAGCCGTTGGAATGGCTACTAATATTCCTCCTCACAATTTAGGCGAAGTGATAGACGGCATAATTGCGTATATAGATAATCCGTATATTGCTACAGATGAGCTTATGAGGTATATAAAGGGCCCTGACTTTCCTACGGGTGGTCTTATAGTTGGAAAAGATGGCATCAGAGAAACGTACGAGACAGGCAGAGGGAAGATAATAGTAAGAGCTAAGGCAGAGATAGAGGAGCACAATGGCAGGAATCGCATAGTCGTAACAGAATTGCCTTATATGGTTATAAAATCAAAGTTGGTTGAAAAGATAGCAGAGCTTGTAAGGGACAAGCATATAGAAGGCATCTCTGATTTAAGAGATGAATCGGATAGAAACGGCATGAGAATTGTCATCGAATTAAAGAGAGATGTAAATCCAAAGGTCGTCTTGAATAAATTGTACATGCATACACAGATGCAGCAGACGTTTGGAGCTATCATGTTGGCCCTTGTAGATGGAGCTCCAAAGATACTTTCGTTAAACCAGATTATTGAGAAGTACGTGGATCATCAGGTGGATGTCATTACGAGAAGGACTAAGTTTGACCTTCAAAAGGCTGAAGAAAGGGCACATATTTTAGAAGGCTTGAAGATTGCCCTTGACCATATTGATGAAGTCATAAATGTTATACGAAGCTCCAAAACAGAGCCTATAGCGAAGAATAATTTGATGGACAAGTTTGGGCTTAGTGATAGGCAAGCACAGGCTATCGTTGATATGAGGCTAGGACGCCTTACAGGATTAGAAAGACAGAAGATAGAAGATGAATTAAACGATCTTTACCAAAAAATAAAAGAGCTAAAAAGCATACTGTCAGATGAAAAAAAGGTGTTGGACATAATAAAGAAAGAGCTTAAAGATGTAAAAGATAAATATTCATCAGGCAGAAGAACTCACATTGTGGCAAAAGAAGACGAAGTTGACATTGAAGATTTGGTTCAATTGGAAGACGCTGTTGTAACCATGACGCACTTTGGTTACATAAAGAGAATGCCTCTTGATGCTTATAAAGCACAGAAGCGTGGTGGAAAGGGCATATCTGGCATATCTACAAGGGAAGACGATTTTGTGGAAAATGTATTTACGACTACGACACATGATAGGCTATTGTTTTTCACAAATAAAGGTAAGGTGTACAGCTTAAGGACTATAGATATACCTGAGTCAGGAAGGCAAGCTAAGGGGACAGCTATAATAAACCTCATTCAGATAGATCAGGATGAAAAAGTAAATGCTGTGATACCAATTAAGAAATCTCACAATGCTAAGTATGTCGTAATGTGCACGAAAAATGGAATAATCAAAAAGACTGAAATCGACGATTTCCCGAAGATAAAGAAAAGTGGCAATACAGCCATAAAGCTTGACGACGGAGATGAGCTTATAAACGTCATGCTTACAGATGGTGATAGGGAAATCATAATAGGTACAGCCAATGGTTTTTGCATAAGGTTCCATGAGGACAATTTAAGGCCAATGGGCAGACAGGCAAGAGGTGTAATAGCAGTTACACTTAGAGACGATGATTATGTTGTTGAGATGGATTTGGTCGATAGAGATAAAGACATATTAGTTGTTACAGAAAATGGATATGGAAAAAGAAGCGATGCCAATGAATACAGATCGCAGACAAGGGCAGGAAAAGGAATAATAGCTGCAAAAATAACGAAAAAAACTGGAAAATTGGTTTCTATAATGTCTGTAAGTGAAAAAGATGAGCTTATGATAATCTCAGCCAATGGAATCCTTATAAGGACAAAAATTGCTGATATATCAAAGATGCATAGGGATACTACAGGTGTGATGCTGATGAAGCTTGATGAAGGGGATAGAGTTGTTTCGACTGCAAGGATAGCAAATGATGAGGAATAAATTGTTAAAATTTATTTTAACAAAAGAAGGATTTTTAAGATAGATGTTGAATATATATATAGAGGTAAATTGTTAAAAATTTTTCTAAAGGAGAGGTTACCATGAAAAAATCATTGGCTATTGGGCTTACTACGGCATTTATTGCAGTAAGCTTGGTTGGTTGTGGTTCAAATAGCTCCAATACGTCTTCAAATACATCTGGCTCATCAGGTGCGTACAAAGACGGTACTTACAAAGCAGAACAAGCATCATTCGATGCACACGGATACAAAGGACAGATTGAGATCACCGTAAAAGACGGCAAGATTTCAAGCGTTGTGTACAATGAAGTAGATAAAAACGGCAAGTTCAAAAGAGACGATGCCGACTACGCATCAAAGATGAAAGCTAAAAACAACATAACGCCAAAAGAAGTAGATGAAAAACTTCAGCAAGAATTAGTAGATAGCCAAGATACGTCAAAAGTCGATACTGTGGCAGGTGCTACAGAATCATCAAAGACGTTTGTAGAGTTGGCAAATCAAGCATTGAAAGATGCTAAGAAATAAAAAACCCCTCCATTTTGGAGGGTCTTTTTCATGGATCTATTTTTAGTATACCTAATGCTTTTTCCAGGTCTATTATGTGATTTTCTTCTTCTAAAGCTATATTTCTGAGCTTTTGTCCTACGTCAAACAATCCTAAATTTTCCGCTTGAGCTATCCTTTGATTGTATCCATTCAATGCGTCGTACTCGTAGTTTAAATCTTGATAAAGCATTTCTCTATTGTCAAGAGAAGTTTGCCTTGGGTAAACTTCCACTGTGGGGATACCACCAAGGTATTGTATAATGTCTGTCAATATTACCGCATGATCGTGTTCATCTTTTGCGTGTTCTAATATCTTGTCGATGACTTCCACGTATTCCGCACCGTGCAGCATGCTGGAATGCTGGATGTACTGCACCATTGCGGCATATTCCTTGGTTAAGTCAGTATTCAAGTTTGATATAAGCTCTTTTTTGCTTACCATTAAAATTCACCTCTTTAAAAATATATGTTGATTCATACTATGATGATACTGATAAAAAAAGTATTTATTTGCTTAAAAAATTAAAATTTTTTAATAAATGTAAACGATGATTTATTAAGAATTTACAAAAAATTAAGTTGACTTATTTTCAATATGCTGATAGAATAACTATTAATTTCACCTTAAGATATTTCATCTCAATAAAAGCGATGATGGAGAGGGGTATATGTATAAGCTAAAGAGAGCCGGTGGTTGCTGCAAACCGGTGCGAGTACATATATTAGATCGCTCCGGAGTAGTTAAGTTGAAGTTTTAGTAGGCTTAACCGTAAGACCTGCGTTAAAGGTAAAGTATGATTACTTGCTGAGGTATTTGCCGTGAGGTAAATACGAAATCAGGTGGTACCGCGAGATGATCCTCGCCCTGAATATAGGGCGGGGATTTTTTAATATGTGAAAGGGGTGATATTATCATACACACAATATCTGTCTTGGTAAACAATCATTCTGGTGTATTGTCGAGAGTTGTAGGTCTTTTCTCAAGAAGAGGCTATAACATCGAAAGTTTGGCTGTAGGCACCACAGAACAAAACGATCAATCTCGCATTACCTTAACAGTCGATGGTGACGATTATGTGATAACACAAATAATAAGACAGCTTAGCAAGCTGTATGATGTCATTAAGGTACAAGATGTAGGCAAATTTCCTAATGTCTCAAGGGAGCTTGTACTGGTAAAAGTCGAGATCAATTCCAGCACGAGAGATGACATCATGCATATTGTAGATACTTTTAGAGGCAAAGTTATTGATATTTCACTGGATTCTATCATCATTGAAATGACTGGAGACACTGAAAAGGTTGAGGCATTTATAAAACTCATCAAACAATTTCAAGTAAGAGAACTTACAAGAACAGGTCTTATAACTTTAGAAAGAGGAAATAGAATTTTAAAAGAATACGAGGAGGAATTGTAAATGGCAAGAATGTATTATGATGAAGATGCAGATTTAAATCTTTTGAAAGGAAAGAAAATTGCGATAATTGGGTATGGCAGTCAAGGACATGCACATGCTCTTAATTTAAGGGATTCTGGTTTAGATGTTGTGGTAGGTCTATATGAAGGAAGCAAATCTGCTGAAAGAGCGAAACAGGATGGACTTACGGTTTTAAATGTAGATGATGCGTGTGAAGTATCTGACATAATAATGATTTTAATACCTGATGAAAAGCAGTCAAAAGTGTACAAAGAAAGCATAGAAAAACACTTAAAACCTGGAAATGCTTTAGTTTTTGCCCATGGTTTCAATATACACTTCCATCAAATTGTGCCACCAGAATACGTTGATGTCTTCATGGTAGCACCAAAAGGACCTGGACATTTGGTGAGACGAGTTTTTACTGAAGGAAAAGGCGTTCCTGATTTAGTTGCGGTTCATCAAAACTACACTGGAAAGGCTTTTGAGATAGCCTTAGCTTATGCTAAAGGAATTGGAGGCACAAGAGCAGGTGTCTTGGAAACTACTTTTAAAGAGGAGACAGAGACGGATCTTTTTGGTGAACAGGCGGTTTTGTGCGGCGGTGTCACGGAGCTTATGAAAGCAGGTTTTGAAACTTTAGTAGATGCTGGTTATCAACCTGAAATAGCCTATTTTGAGTGTATACACGAGATGAAGCTTATAGTCGATTTGATCTATGAAGGCGGTTTTGCCAACATGAGGTATTCCATCTCTGATACGGCAGAGTATGGTGATTATCTGACAGGCAAAAGGATAATAACGGAAGATACGAGAAACGAAATGAAACAAGTTTTGAATGAAATTCAGACAGGGGAGTTTGCAAAGAAATGGCTTTTAGAAAATGCTGTAGGAAGACCGCAGTTTAATGCCATAAGAGAAAGAGAAGCAAATCAAAAGCTTGAGAAGGTAGGAAAAGAGCTCCGTGGAATGATGTCATGGCTTAAAAAGAAGTAAAGAGGGGGCTTGTTTATGGGGGATAGAAAAGTCATTGTTTTTGATACGACGTTGAGAGATGGTGAGCAGACACCAGGCGTCAATTTTGACAAGGAAACTAAATATAAGATAGCAAATAAGCTTGTTTCACTTGGGGTAGATGTCATAGAAGCTGGTTTTCCTGCTGCATCAAACGGTGATTTTGAGGCTGTGAAATATGTAGCGGAAAATTTAGATGGTGTCACTGTTGCAGGATTGTCGAGATGTGTGAAAAGCGATATAGATAGAACTTATGAAGCATTAAAAAATGCAAAAAAATCCAGGATACATCTTTTTATTGCTACATCTGATATTCATTTAAAATACAAGTTAAAAATATCCAGAGATGAAGCCTTAAAAATGGCAGTTGACAGTGTGAAATATGCTTTAGGTAAGTTTGATGAAATTCAATTTTCTGCCGAAGATGCATCTAGGACTGATTGGGATTTTTTAGTAAAAGTATTTAACGAAGTCATTGATGCTGGAGCTAAGATAATAAATATACCTGATACAGTAGGATATGCTGTTCCAAAAGAATTTGGCAGATTAGTAGAGTACGTAAAAGATAATATTCACGACAGAGAAAATGTGACGATAAGCGTTCACTGTCACAACGATCTTGGTATGGCTGTAGTAAACTCCCTTTCAGCAGTGGAAAGCGGTGCAGATCAAGTGGAAGTTACTGTATGTGGGATAGGTGAAAGAGCTGGAAATGCTGCTTTAGAAGAAGTCATCATGGCCATAAATACAAGAAAGGATTATTTTAATGTAATCCACGGCATAAACACAAAGGAAATTTACAGCACATGTAAGCTGGTAAGTGAGATGGCAGGGATAGAACTTCAGCCAAACAAAGCCATTGTTGGATTTAACGCCTTTAGGCACACTGCTGGAATCCACCAGCACGGTGTTATAAATAATAAAGCTACCTATGAAATAATGAAACCAGAAGACATAGGTATAACAACTGATCATATATCTATGGGCAAATTATCCGGAAGAAATGCCTTTGAATTGAAGTTAAAAAACATGGGATTCAATCTTTCGCGAGATGAGATAAATATTGCTTTTAAGAGATTTAAGGATGTAGCTGATAACAAAAAGGTTGTAGATGATGAAGATATAAGAGAAATCGTAGAAGATGTCATTTTAAACAGTAAAAGTTTTAAGGAGGGAGAGCTTTGGGGTTAACGCTTACGCAGAAAATTTTAGCTAATAAAGCCGGATATGAAGTTAAACCTGGAGATCTTATAGAGATAGACGTTGACATGGTGTTAGGCAATGATGTCACATCGCCTGTTGCCATAAAAGAGTTTTTAAAGATAGGTGTAAAAGAAGTATTCGACAAAGAGAAAATTGCATTAGTGCCTGACCACTTTGTTCCAAACAAAGACATAAAGTCTGCAGAGCAAGTAAATATTGTAAGGAAATTTGCCAGAGAGTATGGCATAGTAAACTTCTTTGAAGTAGGACAAATGGGGATAGAACATGCGCTTTTACCGGAAAAAGGCTTAGTCTTGCCGGGAGATGTGGTAATAGGTGCAGATTCCCATACATGCACGTACGGTGCAATAACGTGTTTCTCTACAGGCATAGGAAGCACTGATATGGCCTGTGCCATGGCTACAGGCAAGGCTTGGTTTAAAGTTCCCGAAGCCATAAAGTTTAATCTTAAAGGAAAGCTTAATAAATGGGTAAGCGGAAAAGACGTCATACTGTACATCATCGGCATGATAGGTGTAGATGGCGCACTTTATAAGTCGATGGAATTCACTGGCGACATCTCGTCTTTGTCGATTGATGACAGGTTTACAATTGCAAATATGGCTATAGAAGCAGGGGCTAAAAATGGTATTTTCGATTACGACGAAATTACCGAAGCATATGTTTTGGGGAGAGCAAAGAGAAATTACAAAGTGTTTAAAGCTGATGATGATGCAGAATACGTAAAGATATACGATATAGACTTATCAACGATAAAGCCGCAAGTGGCATTTCCTCACTTGCCTGAAAACACAAAGTCCATAGATGATGTTGGAAATGTAAAAATAGATCAAGTTGTAATAGGTTCTTGTACAAATGGTCGTCTACAAGATATGGAAGTGACGTATGAAATTTTAAAAGGCAAGAAGGTTCATCCAGATGTAAGGTTGATAATTTTTCCAGCCACACAAGATATATATTTGGAATGTGTGAGAAGAGGCTATATAGAAGAGTTCATAAAGGCAGGTGCTGCTGTATCTACGCCAACATGCGGTCCTTGTTTAGGCGGTCACATGGGGATACTTGCAAAAGGTGAAAGGGCAATATCTACTACAAACAGAAACTTTGTTGGCAGGATGGGTCACACAGAAAGCGAAGTGTACTTGGCAAGTCCTGCTGTAGCAGCGGCATCAGCCATAAAAGGCTATATAGCAAGTCCTGAGGAGGTGGCTTAATTGGAAGGAAAGGCAATAAAGTACGGTGATAATGTGGATACGGATGTAATAATACCTGCAAGGTTTTTAAATACATCTGATCCAAAAGAACTTGCTGCCCATTGCATGGAAGATTTAGATAAAAGCTTTAAAGATAGAGTCAAACCTGGAGATATAATGGTTGCGGGGGACAATTTTGGTTGCGGTTCGTCAAGAGAACATGCACCTATAGCCATAAAGGAGTCTGGTATATCTTGTGTCATCGCAAAGTCGTTTGCCAGAATATTTTACAGAAATGCCATAAATATAGGATTGCCTATATTAGAATGTCCTGAAGCGGCATCTTCAATAGAAGACGGTGATATTGTTTCAGTCGATTTTGAGACAGGTGTCATAAAAGACATAACAAAAGGTATCGAGTTTAAATCGCAGCCATTTCCTGAGTTTATAAAGAGGATAATCGAATGTGGCGGCCTTGTAAACTACGTGAAGGAAAAGGTGGTATAGATGTACAAGATAACTGTATTACCAGGAGATGGAATAGGGAAAGAAGTAATGGAGGAAGCCCTTAAAGTATTAAATGCTGTTTCAGAAAAATACAGCATTGAATTTGAAGTAGAGAAGTACCTGTTTGGCGGCTGTGCCATAGATGAGTTTGGAACGCCGTATCCTAAGGAAACAGAAGAAGCATGTCTTAAAAGCGATGCAGTCTTATTAGGGGCTGTAGGTGGTCCTAAGTGGGACGATTTAGATGGCGATAAAAGGCCTGAGGCAGGTCTTTTGGCTCTGAGAAAAAGCCTTGATGTATATGCAAATTTAAGGCCTGCCACTCTCTTTAATTCTTTAAGAAGTGCATCTCCTTTGAAAGACGAAATTTTAAAGGACGGATTAGATGTACTTGTTGTAAGGGAATTGACAGGTGGCATATATTTCGGCGATAGAGGAACTGAAAAGATTGATTATGGGTATAAAGCATATGATACAGAATCATATACCACGATGGAAATAGAGAGGATTGCCCATATAGCGTTTAAAGCGGCGAGAAACAGGAAGAAAAAAGTTACATCTGTTGATAAGGCCAATATTTTGGATTCATCAAGATTATGGAGAAAAGTCGTCAATGAAGTAAGTAAGGAATACCCAGATGTAGAATTAAACCATCAGTATGTTGACAATTGCTCTATGCAGCTTATAAAAGATCCATCACAGTTTGACGTGATACTTACGTCCAATATGTTTGGAGACATATTGTCTGATGAAGCATCACAGCTTACCGGATCAATAGGAATGTTGCCATCAGCCAGCTTGAGAGGTGACAAAGTTGGGCTTTACGAACCTGTACATGGTTCGGCTCCTGATATTGCTGGCACGAAGAAAGCTAACCCTTTGGCTACAATACTGTCTGTCGCGATGATGCTGGAGTATTCCTTTGATATGATTGATGCCGCAAATGACATAAGAAATGCGGTAAATGATCTTTTGGAAGATGGATACAGGACTCCTGATTTAGGTAAAGGCACTATGTTAAACACCGAAGAGATGGGTGATATGGTTGTAAAATATTTAAAGAGGTGATTTTATGATAAGCGATAGCGTGAAAAAAGGAGTTGAAAAAGCACCCCACAGATCACTTTTGTATGCTTTAGGGCTTACCGATGAAGAGATAAATAAGCCTTTAATAGGCATTGCTAATTCAAAAAACGACATAATTCCTGGACACATAAATCTTGACAAGATTGCAGAGGCAGTAAAAGCTGGTGTAAGGCTTGCTGGTGGCACTCCTTTAGAATTTTCCACAATAGGTGTTTGTGATGGAATAGCCATGAATCACAAAGGTATGAAGTATTCCCTTGCTTCAAGAGAATTGATAGCCGACAGCGTTGAGACGATGGCTATGGCCCATGGCCTTGATGGACTTGTGCTGATACCAAACTGCGACAAGATAGTTCCAGGTATGCTTATGGCGGCTGCAAGGCTAAACATACCAGCTATCGTAATAAGCGGAGGTCCGATGTTGGCTGGAAGTTACGAAGGAGAAACATGCGATTTAAGCTCCATGTTTGAGGCAGTAGGCGCATTGAAGGCAGGTAAGATAAGTGAGGACGAGTTAAAGACGATGGAGATGTCAGCTTGTCCTACGTGCGGGTCATGCTCAGGTATGTTTACAGCAAATACGATGAATTGCCTTACAGAAGGGCTTGGCATGGGACTTCCTGGTAATGGCACGATACCTGCTGTTTACTCAGAGAGAATAAGACTTGCAAAAAAAGCAGGAATGAAGATAGTAGAGCTTGTAGAAAAGGACATTAAGGCAAGGGATATTTTGACAGAAGATGCCTTTATAAATGCTTTTTGCTTAGATATGGCTTTAGGAGGCTCTACAAATACAGTTCTTCACTTAAAGGCTATTGCACATGAGGCAGGAGTCGATATACCTCTTGAAAAGATAAATGAAATAAATGAGAAGGTTCCAAATCTGTGCAAATTAAGTCCTGCAGGAAAATATCATATAGAAGATCTCTACCACTCAGGCGGTATACAGGCAGTATTGAAAGAACTGTCAAAATTAGGAGTCTTAAATACAGATTGCATTACAGTCACATGTGATACAATTGGTGAGAATTTCAAAGATGCACGGATAAAAAATCATGATGTAATACACTCAGTAGAAGATCCCTACAGCAATACAGGCGGTTTGGCGATTTTGTATGGAAATATAGCGAAGGATGGTTCTGTAGTAAAGGCGTCTGCAGTGTCTAAAGAGATGCTTCACCATTCTGGCCCTGCGAGAGTTTTTGATTCAGAAGATGAGGCCATAAAAGCGATTTACGATGGCAAGATACAAAAAGGCGATGTTGTTGTAATAAGGTATGAAGGTCCAAAAGGTGGGCCTGGCATGAGGGAGATGTTAAGTCCTACATCAGCACTTGCCGGTATGGGACTTGACAAGGATGTAGCTCTTATTACAGATGGAAGATTTTCTGGTGCTACAAGAGGAGCTTGCATAGGTCATGTGTCGCCTGAAGCCATGGAAGGCGGCGAAATCGCTTTGATAAAAGATGGGGACATTATTGAAATAGATATACCGGGAAGAAAGCTTAATTTAAAGATAAGCGTTGAAGAAATGGAAGAAAGAAGGAAAAATTTTAGAAGGCCTGAGCCTCACATTAAGACAGGTTACATGGCAAGATACGCCAGATTAGTCACATCTGCAAATACTGGTGCGGTTTTAAAGGACGATTGATAAAGCTTAAATTCCATGAAAGGAGGCGCATATCGTGATCATAAAAGGTTCGCAGGTTGTCATAGAGGTATTAAAAGAGCAAGGAGTAGAAGTTGTTTTTGGCATTCCAGGCGGTTCTGTCATACCTCTTTATGATGCTTTGTACAATTCTGACTTGCGGCATATTCTTGCAACACATGAACAGATGGCTGCCCACATGGCAGATGGATACGCGAGAGTGACCGGAAAAGTTGGCGTGTGTTTTGCTACATCAGGACCTGGTGCTACCAATTTAGTCACAGGAATAGCCAATGCCTACATGGACTCTGTGCCAATAGTTGCTATAACAGGGCAAGTTGCTACGAGCCTCATAGGAAAGGACTCTTTTCAAGAAGTTGATATTGCAGGAATTACGATGCCTGTGACAAAGCACAATTTTATTGTGAAATCACCTGATAAATTAGCGGACACTTTGAGAGAAGCCTTTTTTATAGCGAAAGATGGAAGACCAGGTCCTGTTCTCGTAGACATACCGAAGGACATTCAGACTGCAGATATAAACTTTGTTAAGCGAAAAGATTTTTACGTTGAAACAAAGAAACATCAAGTATTAGAATCAGATTTAGTAAAGGCAGCAGAGTTAATCTCATCAAGCAAAAGGCCAGTTATTTTTGCTGGTGGTGGAGTTATATGGAGTGAGGCATCAAAGAATTTGTACGATTTTGCTAAAAAGCACATGATACCTGTAGCTACTTCGCTTATGGGACTTGGATGCTTTCCAGAAGATGATGAATTGTCATTAGGGCTTATTGGAATGCATGGAAGCAGATATGCCAATACGGCTGTTTATAAATCAGACTTGGTTATTGCAGTAGGGTCAAGGTTTAGCGACAGAGTTGCAGGTAAAGCAGGGGGTCTGGCGCCAAATGCAAAAGTCATTCACATTGATATCGATCCTGCGGAAATCGGCAAAAATATCGATGTCGATGTGCCATTAGTAGGAGACATCAAAGAAGTCCTGTCTCTTTTAAATGCAATGATAAAAGAAAAAGACAATAGGGAATGGATTCATGAACTTATATCAATAAAAGATAAAACGTCCTTTAAATATAAAGACGATGGGAAATTGAAGCCACAGTGGATAGTAGAAAGGGTTCAAGAGCTTGGAGGAGACAATCTTGTAGTAGCGACAGAAGTAGGGCAAAACCAGATGTGGACGGCTCAATACTATAAATTCAAAGAGCCAAGGACATTTGTCACATCTGGTGGACTTGGAACTATGGGTTTTGGACTTCCTGCATCAATAGGTGCACAAGTAGGGCGAGATGACAAAAGAGTGGTAAATATTGCAGGTGACGGCAGCATAAGGATGAATATTCATGCACTTGAAACGATGTCGGTGTACAACATACCTGTTATAACGATAATCCTCAACAATCAAACACTTGGCATGGTTAGACAATGGCAAAATCTCCTTTACGATAAAAGATTTTCTCAGACGGATTTAAATCCGAATCTCAACTTTTCAAAAGTCGCCGAAGCTTTTGGGGTAACTGGAAGAAGGATCTACACAAAAGAAGAATTTACAGATGCTTTTAGTGAAGCATTGTCAAACAACAATCCTTATGTTTTAGAGTGTATCATAGACAAAGACGAAATGGTTCTGCCATTTATTCCTGCTGGAGGAACCATTGAAGAGATGATAGACTAGCATTTTTATAAAATCAATGTTATAATTATAGAAACTAAATAAGATTAAACCTTCAGGGATTGGTGAAATTCCATACCGGCGGTAAAGCCCGCGAGCCTTATGGCAGATCTGGTTAGATTCCAGAGCCGACAGTATAGTCTGGATGAAAGAAGGCGAAATGGCAATTGTCATTATGCCCTGAAGTATTACATGCTTCAGGGCTAATTTTTTGAGGTGATTTTATGGAGAAATACATGAAAAGGGCATTGCAGCTTGCTAAACTTGGTGTAGGACACACAAACCCAAATCCTTTAGTAGGAGCTGTAATTATTAAAGATGGCAGGATAATAGGTGAAGGCTATCATGAATACTATGGAGGACCACATGCAGAAATAAATGCATTAAAAAACGCTAAAGAAGATGTAAATGGAGCCACGCTTTATGTGACATTGGAACCATGTTGCCATCATGGAAAAACACCACCTTGCGTCGATGCTGTCATAAAATCAGGCATAAAAAATGTTTTTATCGCTATGGAGGATCCAAATGAACTTGTAGCAGGAAGGGGAATTAAAAAGCTTGAAGAAGCTGGTTTAAATGTTTATACTGGATTGTTAAAAGATGAAGCAGAGAAATTGAATGAAGTATTTATAAAGTACATTACAAGTAGAGAACCTTATGTAATATTAAAATCCGCTATGACAATTGATGGAAAGATATCAACTTTTACAGGCGATTCTAAGTGGATAACAAATGAAAAATCAAGGGAGTATGTCCATAAAGTTAGAGGTAGCGTTATGGCAATAATGGTAGGTATTAATACAGTTATAAAAGATAATCCACATCTTACCGTTAGATTGCAAGGATATAAAAACCCTTTAAGAGTTATTGTGGATAGTCACGGCAGGATTCCATTAGATGCAAATGTCATCATTGATAAATCTGCTAAGACATTAATAGCTACAACAGATATGATGCCACATGATAAGGTGAAAGCTTTGAAGGATTTGGGTGTTGATGTGGTTACAATCGAAAAAAAAGATAATAAAGTCCATCTGAATAAATTGATCTATACGTTAGGGGAAAGAGGGATAGATAGTATTCTCATAGAAGGTGGAGGAACTCTCAACTATTCTGCTTTAAAAGAAGGAATAGTAGACAAAGTTATGTTTTATATTGCTCCCAAAATAATAGGTGGAAGCAATTCATTGACGCCTGTGGAAGGTGATGGCATTGCTTTGATTAAAGACGCAATAATGATTGAAAAGATAGATATAAAAAAATTTGACGATGACATACTTATAGAAGGTTATATAAAAAAGTAGGTGTTAAGATGTTTACAGGAATTATAGAAGAAGTTGGAAAGGTCAAGATGATTCAAAGAGGAAATATTACCAAAATAGCGGTAGAGTGCAAAAAAGTCTTAGATGGTGTAAGAATTGGAGATAGCGTAGCTGTAAATGGAGTATGCTTAACGGTTACAAATATAGGTAAAGATTTATTTACATCAGATATAATGTATGAAACACTTAAAACAAGCAATTTAGTAAGTTTAAAGATAGGAAGCATTGTCAATTTAGAAAGGGCATTAAGCATATTAGGTAGGCTAAATGGACACATTGTGACGGGTCATGTGGATACCGTTGGTACAATAATTGATAAAAACAAAATAAACGACACGACGACATTTAAAATTAAAATTGGTGAAAGATATTCAAAATATGTGGCTGATAAAGGAAGTATTGCTGTGGATGGAATAAGTTTGACAGTGGTAGAATCATCAGCTTCATACTTTACAGTGTCAATTATACCCCATACAGATAACAATACAACTTTAAATATAAAAAGAATCGGAGATACCGTAAATATTGAAGTTGACATACTTTCAAAGTATGCAGAAAGGCTTTTGGCGAAGAAAAACGTTGATGAATTTTTAATAGAAAATTATTTATAAGGAGATGTTCATAGATGTTTGATACTATTGAAAGCGCAATAGAAGATATAAAAAATGGAAAAATGGTCATTGTAGTCGATGATGAAGATAGAGAGAATGAAGGGGATTTAGTTATGGCTGCGGAAAAAGTGACAAGTGACCATGTGAACTTTATGATAAAGTACGGCCGTGGATTGGTATGTGTTCCTATGATGGAGGAGAGGCTTAAAAAATTAAACATTGGCAAGATGGTTTTTGATAATACCGATAAAAAAGAAACTGCTTTTACAGTATCTGTAGATCATAAAAACTGTAAAACTGGAATTTCTGCTTATGAAAGAGCACTTACTATAAAAATGCTTATAGATGATGAATCGATGCCGGATGATTTTACAAAGCCTGGACATGTATTTCCATTGGAAGCGAAAGAAGGAGGAGTTTTAGTAAGAGCGGGCCATACGGAAGCAGCGTGTGATTTAGCAAGGCTTGCAGGTCTTAAAAGTGCTGGTGTAATTTGCGAAATAATAAAAGATGATGGGAAAATGGCCAGACTCCCAGAGTTAATTGAATTTTCGAAAAAATTCAATTTAAAAATAATATCTATCGCTGATCTTATAGAATATAGAAGAAAAAATGAAAAACTGATAAAAAGAGTGGCAGAAGCATATTTGCCAACAAAGTATGGAGATTTCACGATAATAGGTTATGAAGAAATCCTAACAGGTAAAGAACATGTTGCGTTGGTGAAAGGTGGTTTGTCTCATAACCCTACATTGGTTAGGGTTCATTCAGAATGTTTGACAGGTGACATTATGGGTTCATTAAGGTGTGATTGTGGCGATCAGCTTCATGCAGCAATGGAGAAGATTGGCAAAGAAGGAGGTGTGCTGTTGTATTTAAGGCAGGAAGGCAGAGGAATAGGACTTTTAAACAAGATTAAAGCATACCATTTACAGGATGAGGGACTTGACACGGTAGATGCCAACATCAGATTAGGTTTTCCGGCTGATATGAGAGAGTATGGAATTGGAGCTCAGATTTTGAAGGATCTTGGGCTTAAAAAACTTAGGATAATGACAAATAATCCCAAAAAACTGGTTGGTATTTCAGGTTATGGCCTTAAAATTGTAGAAAGAGTTCCTATAGAGGTTTCAATCAATAGACACAATGAAAGATATCTTAAAACAAAGAAAGAAAAATTTGACCACATATTTACTTCATTTTAAAAATAAGCAAAGGAGAGATTGTATTGAAAAAGTATGAAGGAAAACTCATTGGAGATGGCTTAAAAGTAGGCATTGTTGTAAGCAGATTTAATGAATTTATAACAAATAAACTTTTGGATGGTGCTTTGGATGCTTTAAGAAGACATGGTGTTGATGATGAAAGCATTGACATTGCTTGGACTCCAGGCGCATTTGAAATACCCCTTGTATCAAAGAAGATGGCCACATCAAAAAAATACGATGCGATTATCGCACTGGGTGCTGTAATAAGAGGTGATACACCGCATTTTGATTATGTTGCAAATGAAGTATCAAAAGGAATAGCAAAAATATCGGTAGATTACGATGTGCCTGTAATATTTGGAGTCCTTACGACGGATACAGTTGAACAGGCAATCATGAGGGCTGGAACAAAGTCAGGCAATAAAGGGTTTGAAGCGGCTGTTACAGCAATTGAGATGGCCAATTTGATAAAGGAAATAGAAAGCTTATGAAAAATACCCATCTTATAAGCATTACGCTTTTAAGATGGGTATTTTACTTCCATGATGGTATTATGCCGGATTTTTGAAATGTTTTAAAGACGACTACGAAAACAGGTCCCATTATAAGCCCGAGACCGCCAAAAAGCCTTGCACCGATAAACATGGATAAAAGCGTTACAAGAGGATGAAGGCCTATACTTTGGCCGACTATCTTTGGCTCTATCATCTGCCTTACGACTGTGACGATGGCATATATGATAAGCAAGTAGATTCCAATAAGGTAGTTTTTTGTGAATATATTGTACAATGCCCATGGGACTAATACAGAACCTGATCCTAAAACAGGCAGTATGTCTATAAAGCTGACTAAAAGCCCTAGCAAAAATGCGTAATCAAATCCTATTATCGTAAGCCCTATGGAAACTTCTAAAAAAGTGATAAACATTATGGTTATTTCAGCCCTTATAAAGCCTATTAAAGTTTGAAAAAGATCCCCTTTTATATTTTCAGCGTGAAATGCCCAATTTGATGGAAATTGTCTTTTTATAAAGTTTAATATGAGCCATTTGTCTTTGCTTAAAAAGAACGTCGATACGATTGTTATTATTGACATAAAGAAAAAGTTAGGCAGCTTTGTTGCCAAGCCTAATATCCATCCTGCGAAGTTTTTAGCGTACACAGATATATTATTTAAAATCGATTGAAGATTGCTTTCTAAAAAAGTTGAGATGTTTGTAGGAAGCGATACATAATACCTCCTAATTCTGTCTATCAAATCAGATATTACTACATCAAAATTTTTTGTGTAACTTGGTGCGTGTTCAGCTAAGGTATTGAGTTCGAATACAAGCTGTGTGACTAAAAGGCTTATTAAAAGACCAATTATTCCAATCAATAAAAGTATAAAAAATGCAGATGACAATCCTCTTGGTATTTTCAGCTTTTTTTCTGAAAACTCTACGGCAGGATCAATTAAAATCGCCAAAAACAATGCTACTGCAAAAGGCATCAAAAATGGAATAAGCTTGAACACAAATAGATAAAAGCTTAGTACAACTGCCAATATTACGATTGAATTTCTAATGGTGCTTTGATACCGCGAGAGAAAATCTTTCACGAAAAACCCCTCCTTACTCTTTATTATAGTATCGGAATAACCACGTGTCTACATAAATGAATAAATAAAATCCGGTTTTGCCGGATTTTATTTATTGGGCGGTCTTTATTTTGATTTCATAAGATTTTTTAGCTATTTCTGATTGAGATATTATACCTTTTTCGATAAGCAATTCTATCAATGATGTCAAAGCTAAAGTGTTTTTGTACTCTGTGTCTTTTATGTCGGCAATTTCTAATAGATATTTAATTTCGTTCATCATATTCCCCCATAAATTATTTTATATAGTAATTATTGACACATATATTTATTATATACATTGTAATACATATAAAGTTAGTATTTGAAATATTGATGTGATATAATAATAACTGTATATTTAAAAAAGGAGATTGGACGATGAAGAGCAATACTAAAAAAGAGATTGTAAGTTGGATACTTACTATTGGGCTTGCTTTTATCATAGCTATGTTCATTAGGACGTATGTGTTTGAGCTTGTTGACGTACCTACAGGTTCTATGCTTAACACAATACAGCTTAATGATAAGTTTATTGAATTAAAATTCATATACAGATTTGAACCTATTAAAAGAGGTGACATAGTCGTATTTAAGTATCCTGACGATCCGTCTGTAAGCTTTGTAAAAAGGGTAATCGGCATTGGCGGAGATACCATTGAGATTAAAAATGGGATATTGTATAGAAATGGAAAGCCAGTAAAAGAGCCGTACCTTAAAGAGCCCATGAATAAAAATGAGACATTTGGACCGTATAAAGTCCCGCCAAATCACTACTTCATGCTTGGGGATAACCGAAATCAGTCTCTTGACTCAAGGTATTGGAAAAACAAATATGTATCCAAAGATGCTATAATGGGCAAAATAGTATTTAGAATTTGGCCTTTAAGCAGATTTGGATCTATGATTGGCAAATAGCTGTTGAAATCGAATTTGTTATATAGTATAATTGATTAAGGTGTCAAAAGTATTTTTTCATCCATGATAAACTGAAAATATGGTAAAATAGAAATATAAACAAAAAGAAATAGAAGGAGCGATACATAGCCATGGCATTCAAACCAAACGAATATCAACAAATCACAAT